>DFWB01000052.1 GCA_002380675.1 Akkermansiaceae bacterium UBA4145 | reverse complement strand
CGGTTCTTGGAAGGTAATTTGTGTTCACTGGTGCGGAGTAAATAGCATGCCAGCCAGGGGTATTTCCGCGTAAACTTGTTACCGTGGCTGTGCCTGTTTCAGGCTGGGTGACGATGCGGGCAGCGGGAATTGAGATTGGTATGGGCAGGGGTAAATTCGACTGCTGTGATGAGCCAACAGAGATGGAATGCGGAGCGCTATCGGTCGACGGAGCTGAGCTTGAAACCCATATGAATAAGTCAATGGGATCAGATTGGCCGCTTTCTGTCGTTACCCGATAGGTCAGGAGGGTCAGGCCCTCGAAGTCCGGCGTGGGTTCAAACTGAAAATTTCCAGTTTGGGGGTCTGAGCTAAGGATAGTGCCCTCTGCTTGTGAATCATCAATTTGCAGCTCTAAGATCTCAAGGTAAGGGACTCCGCTCTCATCTAATAATCCGTCATTGGAGTAAAGACTGCGGTTATTGTTAGCCGTGTTTAAGACAGCATCAGGTTGCATGCTGAACCAGTCGGGTTCACCAGTAACTGTGCTTTGGCTGGGTAGAACCTCGATCGATACCTCGGCCAGTTCTGTCTTGGTCAACTGAAGAGAGTCGAGCTGAACCCCGAGGTCGGAGCTGGCAGCCGCATTTCCCTGATTGGCGGCCTGAGCATTGTGGATCGACATCGCAAAACAATGCTCTCCTTCTGAAAGCTCAACACCATCCACCTCTATCACGTTCTGGGCTGTCTCACCGGGACCAGACGTGAGAGAGAGATTGCTTCCCTCTACCATGAGAAAGTAGCCACCGGGCGCGGTCTTAGCAGTAAGGGCCCCAGGTTCAAAGGACCGGAAAAGCTCTTTGCCGTCGAGGTAGGCAATGACTCCATCGTCCCTCCTCAATGCTGCGTTTATTCGATAAGTTCCGGACTCGCCCAGGCTAAACACGGTGCGCATATAGGCGGTATACCGCCGTCCATTCATGGGAAGTCCAAGATTCGTTTCGGGCGGAATGCCCCCGGAAAAAAATCCATTGCCGTTATTGGTTTCGCCAAACATGCCATAACCGGTCAGTCCCCGAGCGCGGACCCACGATCTTGGGATGTTGAAGGCAAGAGTGTTCCAAGTATCATTAAAGCCTGGACTGTCTAGGGCTGGTGGGCGTCCATCAGTAGGGCTGAAAGCTCGCCAACTTGTTCGCGACGAGAGGACTGTTAACGGGTTCCCGAGTGAGGCGCGGTAGCTAAACACGTCTGTCCCCGAAAAGTTGGGTTGTGGCTGGTAGCTGAATGTTCCGTTCTCATTCAGAATCAGGCTTCCATTTTGTGGCTGCTCCTTCACCCATGCTACCGCAGGCGATTGTCCGGGCAAAAACAAGTCGTTCTCAAGAATGCCCGGAGTCCCGTTTCCATCCGCAACCAGGGTCTCTCCCTGATTCAGAGTGTAGGTATCATTCGTCAGACTTTGGCCAAAGAGGCGCGGGGTAATCAAGGGGAGGGCAAGAAAAAGAAATAAGACGAATAGGAATATTTTCATTCTTTCAGTTACCAGATCCCAGTTCAGGGAGGCAATGCCACGATAGTGTGTGTTCTGTAACTGAGCGTGGGTGCCGGACATTTGAGCGTCATTCGAGTCGCGGACTTCCTCTGTTACGGGGTTACGCCGGAAAATTCGCGGGGGAGGGATTATTTTCTCCACTGAGGACGAGGAGAGATATGTGGCGGCGGGCCTGCTCCGAAGAGGGTGAATGCCAAGGCGCTTAGTGGTGCAGAGTTTCACCCGATTAGAATACTATGAGTTTCCAATGCGCGTTAATTCATAAGTTCGATGCCATCATTGATCAGAGTGATGTATAGACACGTTTATCAGCTAAGATTCCTGAAGGTGCTCATCGAGTGTTCCACCCTTTCGCGGAAAGGTAAATCGGCTCCTATCCTGCTGTGAATTCCCGGCTTTGGCCACGCGCTCGAAAGGCTGCGGCGGGGAATTAAAACGCGTCTGAAAAGTCAGGTTCAGGACGGTATGCCTTCAGTTCGTATCGGTCCGAATCATGGGTTTTCCATCGAAGTCCTTGTGGACTTATTGCTGCCTGACTTGCTTGGGCCGGCTGAAGTGGACTTAGCTGCGAAGATCCGCTTTCGCTTTCCGTTCAACAGCGTGCTGACAGGAGTGTATTGGATCAGGAAGTAAGACCCTAGGAGAAGGGTCGTCGAGGTCACAGTGACGAAGCTTAGTTTCAGGGATATGAGAATCCATTGGTTGTCCTTGTTCCAGAAATCAGACCCCGCTCCCCAATCACTGACCCAGATCTGAAGCACGTCGACGAGAGGCATATGAGCAAGATAGAGCCAATAGGATGAATTCGAAATGAATCGAATCCATTTCCGAGGCTTGGAACAGATCAGCTTAAAGAATCCGATGAAGGCGAAGATCATGAGCCAGCTGTATGTAGTCAAAAGAAAGCTGGTGTTGGTCAATTTCCACCCTCGCGCCTTGGCTGATTCTCCGTCGACTCCATTAAACCAATCGACAAAATTACCTACAAGTCCTCCAAGCGGGGATAAGAAAGCGGCTAACCAGTTTATGACTTCCGGAGCGCTCTTGCGTGTTTCAGCAAGGGTGAGAGCAAAGGTCATGAGGGCGAGAGCAAAGAGAAGCGGCCAGGTAAACCGGAGAATGTTGAGCGCCCTGCGGAATCGAAAGAGAATGGCTCCAACAAGGAAGTAGATGCTGTAATGCCAGAGTTTCCACCACGCGGGACGAGGTGGGAAGGCGATGTTTTCAAGTGGAATTCGACTTACGAGCGTATTGTCAGAGAGATACTGAGGGGCGGAGCGCCAGGTCGTGTTCTCTTCCTTCCTGAGATGAGAGGGAAGGCCCCCGAGGTGGCTCCAGAGCTTTCTCATGTGCACCCCCAGGCTGCTTGAGGAACCCAGTTTCTCAGCGGCCTCACGCGTGAGTCGCCCGCCGGTGTCAGATGCCGCGCTCCTCGCTTTTTCAATGGCGGTCTTGGAAATTCCTGCATCTCGCAAAGCGGAAAGGGCCTCCTCTGACAGGCCTTTTCGTCGAAGGGTGCGAATAACGTCATCGGAAACAACTTGGATAGCGGGAAGAGGCTCCGCGTTGAGGAAGACCGCTGTCTGGGGCCCGAATTCCCCGGTACCCATTTCCTCCTGGCTGCGGTAGGTCTCGAGGATCAGAAGGAGGGCGAGAGCTGCACCACTAATGGTCCCAGCTCTTTGGAGAGGCTTCTTCCATCGAGCCCAGAAGGGACCTGCATCGAGACGGGAGGTGCACTTGAGTGCAACCGCTTTGGCGGTCCGTCCGAGGACTCGGGCAAGTCCGAGAAGAAGAGCGAATCCGACGCAGAGGAGGAAGAGATCATACAGGAACCAGAGGTGATGAAGAACGATCTTTGATCCAAAGAACTGGCTCAGATAGTTTCGCGTAAAAAAGCTTCCGAGTTTCGTCCAGAGGCCTACCGACTCCCCTCGGAGCAGGGCTCTGACTTCGCTCCGCCCTGACATTACAGAATCAATCTCAAGTGGCATCTTAAGCACCCAGAGCGCCATCTGAGTAAGTTCCTGAGACGTGTTGGCGGATTGGAGTGCAGTCTCGCCGTCCTTGTTCTGCAGTTCGGGAGAGGCGCCTGCCTTCAGAAGAAGGCGCGTTGACTCGGTCTGTCCCATGAGCGCCGCCCAGTGCAGAGGAGTAGCTCCGTTGTTGTCACCAACATCGACCTTTGCGCCTGCATTAAGCAGAAAGGAGATCAGTTCGGTCTCGCCGGTTGCGCAGGCATGATGAAGCGGTGTGGCGCGAATGAGGCCCGGTTTGGCTCGGTTGATCTTGGCTCCGGCGGCGATAAGGTCCTGAACACGGCGGAGGTCTCCTTCCTTTGCGGCATCCCAGATCGATAATGTAGACTTTCCCGTTCCCTCCCGCGACTTGGACTGTACCGATGCCGCTTCTTTTTTGCGCTCCGCGAGCTTGGGCATGTGGGTCAGAGCCGGAATGATGAAGAGAGAGAAGACGAAAAGGGGGAGAAGGATACGCTTGAACCGGTGCCAGATGAGGCCCAGAGTGCCGCGCTTTAGCCACATCATGCAGGCGAAGAAACCACTCACGAGGAAGAACAATTGCATCCGAAACCCGTGGATGGAATTGTTGATGGTTTGGAATCTCGCGTCCTGAAAGTTGTCCTGAGCTGGCCAGATCGGGGTTTGGTTGAAGGAGAGAACCGCGTGCAGCAGGATGCCGAGGAGCATGGCATAGGCTCGCAACGCATCGAGGTCGTGGTAGCGTGTGGGAGGCAAGGGCGGACAGAGCGAGAGGGTCTCAGAGTCCGCTTCGGTGTTGGGAGAGAGGTCTTTGGCCACGCTTGGGGTGATTGTCTGCTGCTGGGATGATTGTTGAGGAGGCGAGGTGCTCAGCCCTGCTCGTATTAAATGCTTTTTTTTGAAGCAGAGAGCGAGCCTGCAAACAA
>DFWB01000340.1:6297-8991 GCA_002380675.1 Akkermansiaceae bacterium UBA4145 | reverse complement strand
CCCCTGCACCAGACGGTCCCAGCAATCACGACCAAGGTCAGAAAAGAGAGTGAGAAGAATTGCCAGAGCAGGTAAGAAAAGATGGCGAGGAGTGTAGAGAACGCATCCATAAAAAATCAAAGGAAGCAGCACTGACAGAGCCATAAGCACCCGGAAAAGCGATCCTCTTGATGCGAGACCAAAAGCAAAAGTAATTACCAGGAGAAGAAGCGCTCCCAGACCTCCTCCAACAAAGGCCAAAAACGTTGGAAGGACAAAAAACGGGGCTGGTAACACCGCGAACTTCTCACTCAGCAGCAGTCCAAGAATAATGGCAAAGCCCGTGCCGACTATCATGGCCTGTACCCGCTGATCCCGGAGAGTTGCGCGAAGAGATTCCTCCTGTGCCGCAAAGAGTGCCAGCAGGGGCATGAGCAAAAGAGCGTCTTGACGCGCAGCGGTAGCCGCCCAGGCAAGTAACCCCACGAGACATACCCGGACCCTTGACTGACTACCTCGAGACGTATTGGCCCCTGACCGCTCAGGGTCATGGCGAAGCATCACCGCAAGCAGGAGAAGAAAAGAAGCCGACAGCATGTTTGGAGATAGAAACACCCCTGAGAAGGAAAGAACGGGCGTGAAGAGCGCGCCGTAAAGAACCGCAACTTGCACTCCCGACCACCTTTTCCGAGCTCCTACCGCGGCAAGAAGGGCCAGCGCATAGAGGGTGATAGCGAGGAGGTTTCCTTCACGGGCTATCTCCATCGATCTCTCATCGCCGGTCATGCGCACTTTGAGCCATGCCGCGGTAATCCAATATGATAAATACTGCTTGTCGTAGTTATAGCTATCGTTAGCAGCCACCGCCCTGTCCTTGGCGACCAGCTGAAGGGACCCCTCCAGGAGCGAAGCTTGATCGCTTTCCCGCATGACGGGTCCCACCGCCCAGATTTCCAGACAGATCCACAAGACCGCTACTACAGAAGCAGCTAGGCGCATTGTCCCAGACCGACGTATTCTCATCATGGTGCCGCAGGATTAAGAACGGCGAGATATTGCAGCTGCCTTCCGAACAAAGCGTTTAGAAAGAAGGGGTAAATATCGAGTGATTTATGCTCTTTGTGAATGGAAAGGCCCGATTTCTGGAAGAGATCATGCCATTCCCTCAGGTCAGGATAGCGATAAAGGCAGCGCACTCCATAGCCGGCATTCGCGGCCCAGTCTATAAGGCTGATACGAGGCCACGCCAGAATCGGGCCGGTCTTATGGTCTTTCACGATGACCCTCTTCGCTGCGACACGACACGCCTCCTCGAGAAGACGCAGAGGTTGTTCCTCGTGGTGCAGGACGTCGGCCAGCAGGACATTATCGAAAGAGTTGTCCTCATGGGGAATCGTTTCTCCGTCGTAGGGATCGACTGGTATCACGCACTGCTTCCGGGGGTGGGTTTCCAAGCCCCGGGCCTCAAGACCACACTCCCTCGCAAGGGCCCCGGAAAGAGTTCCGCTTCCACAACCGATATCAAGCAGGGACTCCCCCGAGGTCAGGCAGCCACCGATCAGGCGGAGGAGGGCCCTCTGCCGCCGCTCATATACCGGCGCATGAAGCTTGCGGAGAAGGGCCTTCATTCAGCCTCAGTCGCTCCTAGAGATTTCTGAAACATCGGGGCATACTGACGCACAAAATTTAATGCCCGCTCCCGTGCCTTTTTATCGGATTCTTGAATCTCCTCCAAAGTCATCCCTTCTTCCAATTCGGCATAAACCATCACGCTGGGATATCCCCAGCGGTTGTTTATGTTTTTAAACATGTTGTCGAGAACGGTGAAAAGGATGCGCTCGAAATCCGAGGGGGTCGAACGCTTTGCTCCTATCCACCAGTAAAAATAGTGGGCGCGGATATTTCGAATGACCCCGTCCTCTTGGTTAAGTTTCCTGACGATGGTAAAATCTGTGACCCTGAACTTCTGGTCCCCCACGGAAACGTCCACGACTTCCTTGCCCGCGATTCTCCAACCCTGCGCGCGAAGGCATACCTCAGGCCGATGCAGACTCCGCCGGTCTGTCCCACTCAGGATAAGGCTTGCTGAGATTCCCGCCTCCGTCGCCTCTGTTTCGTTTGAAGCCTTCGACTCTCTTGGCACATAGAGCATCTTGAGAATGCCGGTATCCTCAGGAAGCCATTTCTTTTCCTCCTTGGTGACTGGCCTCGTAAATCCCACATGTCCACTCACTGCGTCCCGGCCGGGGAGTTTTAAAATCATCCCTGCAGCCGAATTTTCCGCGGCGTTAGGAAAGCACACACAAAGGGCTATTGTCAGGGAAACGAGGAGCAGGGCGACTCCACTACGCACTGCGGCATGTTTCGTTGTCATCATTCCGCAGCATCCTCCCGCTTTTCCGCTGACTCTCCGACTATTCGGGATCGCACACGTTTCCTTCCAAGAGACTTAGGACCCCGTTTGAGAACCTCGACTAGAACCAACATACACACGAGAGCAACGATAAACACCGCGATCCCAGCTCCCATGTGAAACGCCGAAGGGTGATCGTCAGAGCCAATCGCAAACTCCTTGGAGACCCAGATTGTGCCGTAATACAGGAGAAGCATCCTTACAAGGTTCCCAAAAATCGCAAAGGGAATGGCGCAAGCTGCAAGGAGAAGCCGATGCCATCCTTTTTTCAGGGAAATATACCCATAGAGAAGGCTCACCAT
>DFWB01000340.1:0-5974 GCA_002380675.1 Akkermansiaceae bacterium UBA4145 | reverse complement strand
CCCAGAGCAAAAAGCGACCGGAGACCTGAACAGGCCACCGCAATTCCCAGTGAAAATCTTTCGCCGGCGGCTAGAGACTCCGTAGGCGGGGAAAAGAGGGAGGTGCCCGAGCGAATGACCTCAACTCCGGTCAGCTTGAGATAGACTTCGGTGAGCTGGGTCATGAGAAGCTGCAGAGGACTGGCAATCGGCTCGATTAAAAACACCAGCGGCCAGGTTAGGCCAAAGAGGATCCATAACCACAATGCCCGTTTGAAAAACTCGAGACCGAGAAACCAGAGGGCGAAGCCTGCCACGAAAAGCTGGCCGGCAAAGTAGCCAACATATTTTTCATTCGCCTTGTAGCCCCCAAAATACACAAAGCAGGCGAGCGCCAGAACCACGAGCCCAAGATAGCTTGGCCGCGGGGTAATATCTGCGAACCGCTCTCTGGTAACATAAAAGAGAATCAGTACTACAGGCGGCACGAAATACCCAAAGGCCCACTCTGCCTGCTCCATTCTATAGCCCTGACGCATGTTGCTCCACAGGGTCGATCTCTCGAACATGTATCCGGTGGAATAGCCAAAGCCAAAGTAGAGGTAGCCCATCACGGAGACAGCGCAACAAAGCATGACCGCAAGCGGCACGCGATGTCCTTTGTCGAAGAGAGTGAGGGAGCTGCTCATGAGAGGGGCATACCCAAGACCGAACGGTCAAAGCTGGCAAGAATTCAGTAGCCGCAGAACGTATTCACCGGTAAGCAAAAAGCTCCAGCACCTCTGCCAGCGCTCCATTGAGCCGCTCTACAGTCTCTGGCTTCAGCTTTTTCAAGTGGTTCCCGGGTTTAACCGACCGTTTGTGTGCAAGGAGGTTTTCTCCTGAAACCTCGAAATCTGCCTCCTCGAGAATTCGGGCAACAGCCTCCTGATCCTGGTCCAGACCTGTATGCGCAACGACCTTCCGAAGAAAGTCAGGAAAAGCCGTGACCATCTCCTCGTACCGGAGAAAAAGCACGCCGGGCTTCCCCACAAGCCGGTTATGGAATTGCTCAAAATCCTGCGCGTACTCGCTAGCCTTGCCAAGGACCCATTGGTCTATATCTGTTCGAAGAGCCTCTCTGCGGGCTTCCAGATTTCCACGGTTATTCAAGGTGTGTGAGTCTCGAACTGAATAGTAATGCGATACAAGGCAGTCCCGGGGATCTCGCAATAACAGGACCGAGCGGTAGAGTTCATGAGAGGGGATAGGATAAGCCCTGCGCAAAGTACCATAGTGGCATCCGGTGGGGTGAAAGGCTCTGGCCAGAGTTGCCTCGTCAAACAGTCGGGACCCCTGATCCGGATGGACCTTGACGAAATAGCTGCAGTAATCGAGGTGCTGAAGCCCATTGGCCCCCGCGAGCTTCTGGAGGGCTCGCGAAAGAAACATGGAGCCACATCGATAGTAACTATAGAACAGGACACTCGGAGCCCCTTCGGGTATGACCCCACCCTCCAGACCCCGTCGCTCTCTCTTCCAGAGCCGCGAATTGTAGGCCTGGGAAAGCTTCACATACGTTTCCGGACATTGCTTCATGACCCATAGCCGGGCTCGGCGAGAGATACTGGTCGATTTACTCATGATTCAAAGGTGCAGGTTTTTCGAAGGTACGGGGGACCTAGACTGGTTCCTGTTCTCCCCGTGCGACAACCTGCCTGACGATTTGCTCGAAGCGTTTTTTCCATTCCGTGGGATCAGCCTCCTCCTTGAGCCACTCGCGGCCCGCAAGACCCATCTGCGTTCGTTGCTCCCGGCTCATTACCTCCATCTTTTGCACGGCTTCGGCGAGCGCGACAGGGCTTCCACTTTCATACAGCAGCCCGGTCACTCCGTGCTCCACGGTCTCTATCAACCCTCCCGAAGCTGATGCCAGCATCGGCTTACCATGGTCATAGGACTCGTAGGTCACTAACCCGAGCGGCTCCCACCATTCCGAAGGCGCCAGCATCCCCCGGCACCCAGCGACCAGCTCTTCTTTCTCATCTCCATCTACGTAACCAACGTATTCTACTTTGGAACTTCTGGAGGCCGCAGCCTGCACCAGCTGTTCCTCGTCCCCGGTTCCCCCCACCCTTAACAGGGGAGTGGCGTCTCCCAGCAACTTCTCCAATCTCTCCCATGAATCCAGTAAGGTCCTTACGCCCTTCTCCCTCACCAATCTCGCCAGGTAAAGGTAGTAGCCCTCATCCCTCTGTTCTGGCTCTCTCTCCCGATGGTCCCACGAGTGCCGCAGGGCAAACACCTGTTCGCGAGGCAGCCCCGTACGAAGCAACGTATCATGCATGAAATCGGAAATCCCAATCCAACCCTTGACCGCGTTCAGCCATCCACTTTTATGCAACCGCTTTAAAGCGAGAGCAAACAGGCCCGACTTGAGGATCGAGCCCTGCCACGCCCCAGCCCGTACTTCTGCCCAGTAATTGCCCTCCAGACTCTCCTCCGCAACCCGTGCCCCCGTCCATAGAGTTCCCCCTACGGAAAAGGGCCGAAAATTATGGACATACTGGATCACCGGAATTCCTGCCGCCAGCGCTTCCCGGTAAATCGAAGGGGACCCTACCGGGTACAAATTATGACAGAGCAGACAGTCAGGCCTGAAGCTCTGAATCCGATTTCGCAATGCGCCGGCCGAGTCCTCATTGCAGAACATCTTCCGGACCTGCCCCAGCTTGCCTGGACCATCGGGGCCATCCCAGTCCTGGCTGTCCCACCAGAGTCGATCCATCTCAAACTTTTCCTCAGCATGCCTGAAAATTCGCTCCGCAGACTTCTCCTCTCCGCCGCGATGCCGGTAGCGATTGAATAGTTGTAGGACCTTCATCACAGGCAGTGATTATTACCTTCGGGACCGAAAACGAGACTGCTGGAGCGATCAGGTCTGCGTGACCGCACTCCGTTCATGTGAGAAGCTCTTGATAACAGGTGAGATGACCTTCCATCGTTCGATCCCAGCTGTATAGGCGACTATGCTGCAAACCCATGCTGATCAGCTCTGGGCCCCGTGAGAGCGCTTCAAGAAGAGCTGCCGCTCCCTCGGCGGGATGATCTGGATCAAAATAAATCGCAGCGTCCCGACCAACCTCGGGAAGGCTTGTTGTATTGCTGCAGACCACGGGCGTCCCTGCTGCCATCGCTTCAATCACAGGCAGTCCGAAACCTTCATAGAGGGAGGGAAAAAAGAAGATGGATGCATGCTGATAGGCCGGCACCAGAATCTCATCAGAAATTCTTCCGAGCTCAATCAAGCGATCCTGTCCGCACAGACGGCAGAACCGTTCTCTCAATTCGACGGGAAGAGCCGCCCCAGCCCGTACCAGGACGAAATCTGGTTCCTGCGTCAGGAACTCTGCGAACACCTCGGGCAGAATTCCAAGATTCTTACGCGGGATCGCACTTCCCACGCTGAGAACGTAAGGCCGACCGGAAAGCCTCTCCAGAGCGGCTGGCAAATCGACGGGGGTTCGAAAGACCTCCTGATCGATCCCGTTCTCAACTACCCGAATTCTTTCCCGCGGAATTCCAGTGAGCTCCATGACTTCACGGGCGGTGAATTCAGATACGGTGGTAAGAAGGTCAAAGCGGCTCAACCGATCCGTCTGCCTCCGAACTCGCGCAACCTGAGCCTCAGTCAACTCTCCCGGGAACCGAAGGGGAATGAGGTCGTGAACCGTGGCAAGGGTCCGGGGCGAGCCTCGCAGGTGCGATAGGAGGTGCCCAAGCCCATGAGACAGCCCATGCACTAAATCGTAAGTCCCTGCCCGACCGACGCGCCACCGATACAGGGCCCATTTGTCAAGAGCCCGGAAGATTCGGGAGGTTGAGCCCACCATGAGTCCTTCATAGGGAACGAGGGGTGTGATTTCGAATTCATCGAGCCCTTGCAGGGTTTGCTTCCGCACCACCGAGTCAAGAACTCCGAAATAGCGCTGCATGCTAATGCTCCCAAAAGAGGGAGGAGTTGGAATCCACAGGACAGAAGGCATGGTATCAGGATTCGCCAGCAAAACAGGCCCGTGCGAGATAGCGTAGACGACTTACAGGGAGTTACAGGGATCTGGCCTCACGAATACCTCGTGAAGCGAGAGCCGTTGCTTCCTCCGAATCTTCCCCGGTAACAAGGGCTTCCTCCTCCCGGTCCTGGCGCTCGCGCGTAAGACCAAGCGCTGCAACTCCCAGGAAAAATCCGAAGAAGAAGGGATTGGGGTAGGCTGTCAAAGAAAGAACGCCCAGAACCGATGCCCCGAGGATGGCGAATGCCAGAGAGGAAACGAGCCGCAGGAGAAACACTTCATAGGAGCCTCCAGCAGACATGCGAATGAGCCGCCGGTGTAGGAAAAACAACGATGGAATGAGGACCGCAAAGGCAGCACCAATAGGTACGTAGCCATATTGCAGGATGAGACGTACCGGCAGCACGTGCGCACGGTAACCTTCTTCCCCTTGGGCAATTTCTGCACCAAATGGCGCCCAGTTGCGCGCTTCCGACATCATATGGAATTCCATGAGGCGCACGTGAAAGGTGCGAACCCGCAATAAATCTGCCTTTGCCCCCGAATTTCCGAATAAGTCATACAGAGCGCTTTGCCACCCGGGGAGCTTATCCGAGATGTCGTCCCCGATGACAACGAGCAGGGTAAGTGCGGTCGCTGCAACGCCATAAGTCGCCAGAGTCAGGATCCGGCTCCGTAGAACCACCAACCCGAACATCACTCCCGGGATGATCAGCAGAGGGCCCCGCTTCAGGGAAAGAACTGCGGTAGTGGCAAAGAGCAGGAAAAGAAGTCCCATCACGACTATTGGAAAAATGCGATAGTCCCTTGGCACTTTCCCACGAAATAAGAGCGGAGAAAGGCAGATTGCGGCACATATGGCCATCGATGTCGAAAGAGGGCCTTGCGCGGAAAATGGACCAAAAATTCCCTCTCCCCAGAGAAGGTATTTCAAGTTAATGGAAAATCCCGAGTGCATGTAATCATGCTCGAAATCAAAGAGGCCAAAGAAAAAGTGCCCCAGGGCATGGAACGCTGCTGGCACCATCAGGATGAGGACGAATCTAAAGAATTTCTGAACGTCAACCACTCCCGGCAAGGCCAGTGGCAGCACAAAAATCAGCCCGTAATAGGCCGAGCTGTTAGCAAGTGGCTTGAGGGCCTGCATCCCGATCCCGGAGCGTGCCAGAGCAGTAGCAGCGGTCACTCCAACGAGCAGAGCGGCAATACTTAGAAGCGTGGTATCTCTGCGCGTCATTGGTCGCACCCGAAGCGCAAATCCAGCCAGGTAATGAACGAAAATCCCCAGGAGCATCACCGGAGGGATCGCCAGAATAAAATAGACGTCCCTGAAATCCATGTGGAGAACATTGGCAGTAACAAGCAGCTTCTTGGGCACATCAAGGAACACCGCAAATACCGCCAGCATGTAGATCGATGCCCGGGGCGCCACGCAGCCCAGAAGCAGAGCGGGGATCCAGAGAAATCGGTAACTCATCCCGATAACGTTTCCCGTACCAGTAAGGATGGTCATGACGACGAAGAGGCCAAGGGCCATCATCGAAATCATCACAACAATTGGTGCTAGCCGGATAGTTCCCATCGAGCGGTATTCAGTTCGTCAAGGTTGCGGACACGTGACGTGTCACCCCCACATCAGCGCTTGGAATGGCCAAAGCTTTTCACAGCTTTCTTTGCGGTTCCATACAATTAAACCCGGAAGGACCGGGAAGCCAGCCGTTCATAGATCGCTTCCGCAGCGCCACGACGGCGGGCCGTAGTTTCACGCAAGTAGGATTCCTCTATTTTCAGCTTTTGACACTCCCGCTCCTCCCGTTCAGCCGGTGTCTGCTGCAACCGAGGTTCAAATTCGGCCATCCGATCCGGCGACAGCTGCGTGCCGAAAGAGGTCCCGAACTTGGCATTGAGGCCATCTACAACCTCGGGAAGATTCTTTGTCGTTA
>DFWB01000374.1:2407-4828 GCA_002380675.1 Akkermansiaceae bacterium UBA4145 | reverse complement strand
AAGCGTCTCGAGAAATTGCAAAAGGAGCTGGAGCAAACCGAAACCACCCTCACGGAGCGTAATGCGGAGAACGAGACCAAGACCGCGGAGAACGCTACTCAGAAGGAAAAGAACGAGCAGCTGAAGGCAGAGGTCGCCGCTTTGGAGGCGGAAGGCAAGGCCAAGACTGCTGAGGCGGATGAGAAGGAAGACTCCATCAAGGAGTTCGGAGATGTCGAACAGGTTGTCGCAGAGCTGAAACAGCTGACCAGTGACCTCAGCCAGATTGAATTGGATATTACCCAAGGAGAGGCTAACCGGGCAGACCTCGAGGCGCAGCTTGCGGGGGTGGAAGCGTCTCTTGCTGATGTGCGGGAGCGGATTAGCTGGCGAGTCTCTGGGGAGAGTAACCCGAAAGCGGAGACACGTATTCGAAGCGTTTACGCGACTCTCGGATTCGTCACTCTCGCAGGTGGTGATGACCTTGGGATCGTCAAGAACTCGACTCTCGAGGTTGTTCGGGATGATGCGGTGATCGCTAACCTCAAGGTAACAACAGTTGAATCCAAGAGTGCGGCTGCAGATATCGTTCCCGATTCGGTGGTGGATGGTGAAAGCGTCCAAGTGGGCGACACTGTGCGCTCCGCTCAGAAAGCGGCCCCGGCGCCTGAGCCGGCTGCCGTGCCTGAGCTTAATCCCGAGCCTCTGGATGCAGATCCCCTGGCGGAACCTGAACCCGAACCCGAGCCTGCTCAAGCAGACGAAGCTGACCCATTTGGATAACCTCTGACCCTTTCGAAACTATGTTTAAGAACATTACATATGGACTTTCCGTTCTGGTGGCTGGAGCTGCTGCCTACTGGAGCTTCGACAACAAGGGAAAACTTGAAGCCCAGATTTCTCTGTTTGAAGAAACGCGAAAACAAAAGATCTCGGTCGAGACAACCGAGAAAAAAACTCAGGAGACTCTTACGGAAACTGAGACAACGCTCGAAGCGGCAGAACAGAAGAACGCAGAACTTATTGCCGACATGGAGAACATGAAGAGTCGGGAGAGTTCAATGAACAAGTCCAAGGAAGAGGCTCAGGTGCAGATTGACGAGGCGGAGGCTCGGCTCGCTGACTTTGCCAAGGTCAAAGCTGAGATCGATGAACAGCTGAAAGGCGTGAATGTGGCGTGGGCTCAAATTCCCGCCGAGATCAAGCGGCAGCAGGAAGTGCGCAAGAAGAGGGGTGATGATCTCGATCTTCTTAACGAGCACATTGCCAAACTGACCAAGGACGTAGCGGACAAGCGGGCTTCCAACACCCGGGAGAGCGATCGTCTCTCCAAGATCCGGACAAAGATTGCCCGGAACGCTAAGGTAGGCGCGATCACCTCCGTAAATTCCACCTGGGGATTTGTGATTGTGAATCTTGGGACCAACAACTCGAATGTCACGCCACAGTCCAAGCTTCTGGTGACCCGAAATGGTCGCCTGCTGGGTCGCCTCACGCCAAATTCGGTAGAGGCCAGCCAAACCGTGTGCGACCTGAATGCCCGGGACATTAACCCCGGCGTTCGGATCCAGCCCGGTGACCAAGTTACCCTCGCGGATTCGTCCTCTGGCCAGTAGGTCACAGAGAGACTTAATTTTTCAGACCGGCGGGGGCATCCTGCCGGTCTTTTTTTTACCACCACAAGACGCGGAGTCTCTCTCTGAGTAGTGCTTGATTCTTAACAGGCGCTTGCCTCCGGGGTCAGTCCTGCTATTTCTCCGGCATGAGAACAATCTTCCTAGCGTCGGTGGCGCTTGCCGGTGGCCTCTTCTGCAGCTGTGGTGTGGATAATGGACCACGGGCGACAGGGCCCAGTGGGAATGCAGCCAGCTCAATGCCTTGGAATACCCCACAGCAGGGGGAAGGGCAGGGAATGATGGGCCTTATGCTGGACCGGTAATCCGGCGGAAACCGGCGAGGCGCGACAGAACGTCCCCTGGTTGGGTAGAAACGTTGCGTGCAGCGTTTCGTCAAGGTGCTGCAATCCGCCATGTGGGTCATGTCATCATGCGGGATCACCTTCCTCCGGGGATCGGCTTGAGCACGTCTGCCCATAAGCTAGTTTCGAAGAGAGTAGAGATGGACTCGCCCCCTTCTCCTTTCATTTTCGATCCAGAAAAGATTCATGAATAAGAGTATCCTGACCCTTACGGTTTTCGCCCTCTCCGCCTTTCTCGGCTGGGGAGCCCCCCAGCGGCCTAACATCCTTTTTATCATGTCGGACGATCACACCGCTCAGGCGGTGGGGGCCTACGCCACAGTGCTCAAAGATCTCAATCCTACTCCGACCATCGATACCCTTGCTGCCGAGGGAATGACTTTTGACAACGCGTTCTGCACAAATGCCATTTGTACGCCGAGCCGGGCCTGCATCATCACAGGTCAGTATCCACACGTGAATGG
>DFWB01000374.1:0-2001 GCA_002380675.1 Akkermansiaceae bacterium UBA4145 | reverse complement strand
GCCATGATCGGGAAGTGGCACCTTAAGAAGGAACCGAATTTCGACTATTACAAGGTGCTCCCGGGCCAGGGAAAATACTTTGACACCATGTTCCGCATTCAGGGCCCCAAGAAATGGCCGCAGAACACCATTACTCACGAGGGTCAGCACTCGTCTGATGCCATCACCGACTCCGCCCTCGACTGGTTCAGGAACAAACGAAACCCCGATAAACCCTTCTTCGTCTGCCACCAGTACAAGGCTCCCCACGACTACTTTGAGAATGCGCCCCGTTACCAGTCCTACCTCAGAGACGTGTCCATCCCCGAGCCTCCGACGCTCCATGATGTTCCCAAGGCTTTTGGCTCTATTGCCACCCGGGGGCATAACGATGAGCTCATGGCTCACATCGGAACCAGTATCGGTAAGCGTAACCCGCGCCGTTCCTACGCTGTCGACCTGAAGGAGCGGTTTCCGGAAGAGTTTCCCTCCGACTATGATGTGGCGAAGTTGTCTGAGCGCGAGACCACCCGTCTGGCCTACCAAGCCTACCTTCGCAAATACCTCCGCTGCGTGAAGGGTGTAGATGACAATCTTAAGCGTCTCTTTGACTACCTCAGGAAGGAGGGGCTCTACGACAATACGGTCATCATCTATACTGGCGACCAAGGATTCTGGCTCGGGGAAAACGATTATCAGGACAAGCGCTGGGCCTACGATCCCTCCATGCGAATGCCCTTCATCGTTCGCTACCCCGGAAGTATCCGTGGTGGCACGCGCAGTGATGCCATCGTGGAAAATGTGGACTATCCTGCCCTGATGCTCGACTTCGCTGGAATCGCCCGTCCCAGTTCCATGCAGGGACGGTCCTTCAAGGCGATCTGCGAGACCGGCAAGGAACCTGCGGACTGGAAGAAGGCTGCCTACTACCGCTACTGGATGCACATGGCGCACCACGATAATCCGGGGGAAATGGCCATCCGCACGAAAACGCACAAGCTGATCTATTTCTATGGAGCGGACTATGAGGGCAAGAACCAGACCCCGCCTGCGTGGGAGCTCTACGACCTGACCAACGACCCCGCAGAGCTTAACAACGTCTACGATAACCCAGCCTACGCTCGGGTGCGCGAAGAGCTAAAGCAGCAGTTCTCCAAGCTACGTAGCGAGATCGGCGATGACGGTTCCCACTATCCTGAGTGTGAGAAGATCGTGCAGGAGTTCTGGGATTACGACGAGACTGACAGGAAAAAGGCGATTGAGATCTCCCGCCGGTTTAAGATTCTTCGGGAGGCCTCTCTTGAGAAAAGGGGGGAAGAGGCTGCAACCGGGAAGAATTAGGGATGCAGGCTTACCGGGTTTTGTGGAGGCGGTGGTCATTACAGATAAACTGAGAAGATCCTCATGCATTGCGGGTTAGTAGTTTTTATTGCGGTGGTGCTGTGTTCTCCGCTGTTTGCCTCGCCGCGCCCCAACGTCATCGTGGTAATGACCGATGACCAAGGTTATGGGGACTTGGGCTGCCATGGAAACCCGGTCCTGAAGACACCGCACCTCGACAGGATGCACGGGGATGCCGTGCGGTTTACGGACTTTCACGTGAGCCCGTTCTGCACGCCGACAAGGGCAGCGCTCATGACCGGTAATCACCCCGGCTCCACGGGCGCCTACCGCACCAGCTCGGGACGCACGATGATGCATCCGGATGAAAAGACGGTCGCTGACCTCTTTGCGGGTGCGGGCTATGCCACGGGAATGGTCGGCAAGTGGCATTTGGGTGACAATGCGCCGCACCGACCGCAGGACCGTGGATTTCAGGATGTCCTCTGGCATCGCTGCGGTGGAATCGGGCAGGCCTCGGACTATTGGGGCAACGATTATTTTGACGATACCTATGAGCGTGCGGGTGTGGGGAACATGCAGGGCAGGTTTCAGAAATTCGAGGGATACTGTACGGATGTCTGGTTCAGGGAGGGGCTGCGTTTCGTGGAAAGAAACAAGGACAAGCCGTTTTTCCTCTAC
>DFWB01000208.1:11554-12479 GCA_002380675.1 Akkermansiaceae bacterium UBA4145 | reverse complement strand
GTCGCGATGGTGTCCCGAGAGCGAACTTGGCAGAGATTTCGCATGAGAGGCGGAATGGATATTCATGGCTGGGCCCCTATGCGCGGGTTCTCCTCGATGAGGACCTTCCCCGATGGCGCGCGCGACACACGCCAGGCGCCCACGGATCGGCCAAGTAGTGCGCGGCTTCAGCTGCCCGGGCGTTGCGACTGGGTCGTTTGGCTGAGCCGCTTGTTCCAGTATTGAATGTCGGCCTGCCTGAGAGCTTTGATGAGAGAGTGGGTCTTTTCCATTTCAGACCTTCTTGGAGCGGGAAAGAGCTGCCAGCGGCTATTTTCGATCATTGCTCCCCTGATGGCTTCATAATTCTCCAGCATGAGATTCAGACGACTAAGGTAGAAGCGGACGGAGTTCAGATCTGGATCCGGATCTTCCGACAGCAGCTGCAGGCAATCGTGGGCGGCAGAGGCCCCGGTAATCATTGCTGGCGCCTCGGTGGGAAAGTTCGAGCAGTAGTGCTGAGTGCGATGGGCCAGGCGGCGGGCTTCGTCCCGGCGGTTCCGGATGACCAGACCCTCTCCGGCCTGTCCTTCCACTCTTGCGAGGGCCTCGCTTTTAAAAAGAAAATAGGCACCGTAAGCGGAAGGGTTCCGGGGATCCATTTGGTAGCCAACCTTAAGCCTCTTCTCCGTTTCCCCCATGATATAGGCCTTGTGGCGAGGAGATTCGGCGGTTCGATTTGTTCTCGAGTTGTAGGCAGTACGCATGGCCTCAATCTTGTCGAGGAGGAGGGGCCGGAGGCCTGTGAACGTTTTGGTGGTGTCTGTGGCGCTGAGGTCCTCGCCATGCTCGTGTTCCCCGTCTTCAAGCAGGCTGGCGAGATAATCGAGGTCCTCGTCTTGCCCGGCAGGTATCCCGGCGTCGTCATCATGGTCGTGAGAGTGAC
>DFWB01000208.1:0-11220 GCA_002380675.1 Akkermansiaceae bacterium UBA4145 | reverse complement strand
CATGGTCGTGAGAGTGACTGTGAGGGTGACTGTGGGAGTGCTCTTCCCCGGGGGGATGCTCATGAGGTTCTCCACGGTGCCAGTAGACGTCAACCGGGCCGCGCATGGCGAGCGAAAGGGTACGCCCGAAAGGACTTTCTTTCAGATGAAGCGGATTGTGTGTCTCTTTCAGGTGAAGCGGATTGTGTGTCTTTGTGAATTGCCCACGCTTATGGAGCTTCCTGGCCTGAAGCCCCCACGCGGTAAGCCCGGTGGTCAGGAGGGCTACCTGAAGGAAGAAGAGAGTGGAGCGGGCCATTGCTAACGAGCCAATTGGATTCAATTCCCCAGCGGGTCGGTGCGGAACAGTAGCGTTGCGAGGGAGCTTGCCACGACGGTTATAGCGAGAAAGTAGAGCAGAAATCCGGAAAATTCAGGCCAAGGGAGGTGTCCCATCTTGAAGATCAGGCGGGGGGTCAGATCTGCTAGGTGATATTGGGGAGAGAGAGCGTAGAGCCATTCAAGGATCTTATTGTCGTCTCTCAGACGGATTGTCATGCCGAGATAGGTTACCCCGTAGAGCCCATACAGGCAGAGCCCGGTTGGAACAACGTAGCCAATCAGAGCTCCGAACCTGCTGGAGGCCCCAACGCCGAGGAGGGCGAGGGGTCCGATTGCGAGTAGCAGAAGAGTCGCGAATTGCAGGTTGGTCCACACCCACATGGAAGCTTCCTTGGGGTCGGCGGGCATCGCGAAGATCAGACATACTCCTACGGAGATAAGGACGACCGGAAGGAGGGAGAGCATTACGGCGCCCCAGAGCGCAAAGATCTGGCGCAGGGCCCCGACACCTTGGGAGCGAAAATAGGACCCCATCCCGCTGTTAGAGTTGCTCTCTCCGAAACGAGCAGCTTGGGAAAGGGTCCAAAGAATCGCGACGATCCATGTGCAGGTCCAGGCGGTTTGAGCCCGGGCAGGTTCGAGGAGCGTGATATTGGTTTCGTAGGGCGTAAGAAGAGGAAAGATGATGGGCGTAAGAATGGATGCAAGGAGGACTACTACCCACATCTTCCGGGCAAGCATGGTGGCGATCGTCAGTCGAAACAGGGAAGTCATTGGTAACGAGAGTAGAAGATATCAGCGAAGACGCTTTTTGAAATCGGCCCATGTAAGGTTGCCATCGCTTCCGCGAAAAATTTCGCCATCGCTGATAAGAATCGCACTCGGCATCGCCATGGAGTCAAAGTCAGGGTGGCATGATACGATACGCAGAGTATGATCGCTGGTTGAGAGCCACTGGGCGGTGATGGCTTCCCGGGCCGGGCTATCAAGACCTGTGAAGGGCTCATCGTAGAATACGAGATTGGAGCGGTCTTTTAGGATTCGAAATTCCGCAATGACCAGCCCGACCTTTTTCCGGTTACCGAAGGAAAGTTTTCCGAACTCTTTATCGATATCGAGCTCGAGTTGTTCGGCCAGTTGGAGTGCGCCTTCACGGTGTGGTTCAGGGATGAGGGCCTTGAAAATGGCTTTGGATTTCAACTCGCGATCGAAATAAAACTCATCGCCGATGAACTGACAGTGGCCATGAGTTGCGTATTGACCGGACCGCTGGCGGAGAAGGCCCGCCAGAGTTTTCAAAAGGGTGGTTTTGCCGCGCCCATTCCGAGCGAGAAGATAATGCGTGCCATTCTTCAGAGGAATATCTTCGGTGACTGTAGCGAGGATGGAGTGGTAGCCGATAGCCAGTCCCTTGGAGAGCGTTACTGAGGCTCGGGAGAGATCAGAAGGACTAGGCGTCATAGCATGGGGAAAAGATCGAAGTTCATATCCTGACTCAACGGCCCTGGCTTTCTGGCGGCTGGAGGGGATAGATCATGGATAACGCAACAGGGAGGGATTACTTAAGACCTATTGCTATTTAAGCAAAACGGCTTACCCCCTGCAAGAGCAGGGGGAAAAGATTGCCTCGTGGGACTTTGGTTCGAGAGACGGCCTCCCAGATGGACGTTCTTATTCGGCCGCGATTTCGGGAGGCTCGTCGTAGTTCATGGTATCCGGTGCAACCGCTCCTCCTGACATGATAAAGGCCATTGCTTCATCGAGAGTCCACTCGGTAGACGTGACTCGCTCCAAGGGGACAATCTCGAGATAGCCGGAGGTAGGATTTGGGGTTGTTGGAACATATACCGCCGCCAGATCTCGCCCGGTATTGGTATCTTTCAGAACACGGGTTACCAATCCCACGGTTTTCATTTCTGGGGAGGGAAAGTCGATAAGAACAACCCGTTGTAAACCCCCGCCTGGTTTTTCCTGCAGGACCGTTACTAGCTTTTTTACCGCCCCATAAATCACGTTAACGAGAGGAATCTTTGCAAGGATGGCTTCGAAAAAGCTCAGAACCCGGCGTCCGACCACGACGGTTGTCAGGCGTCCGATCCCATAGAGCGCCAGCACGACCAGCAGAATGGAAAAGAGATTCGTGAAGAGCGGGCTCTCGATGAGTGTCTGGAGCGAATCGGGCAATTTCGCAGCGATCCATCTGATGGAGGGTTCTCCTGCCTGAGCCAGAAGCTGAAAGAGGAAGCGTAGCACCAGCCAGGTAATCCACAGTGGGATAATTGTCAGCAGGCCGGCGAGGATGTAGCGCCTAAGCTTGGTCATAAGCTAGACGGTGCACCTAACCCGGGAGCGTAGAAACAAAAATCGTCTTGGGAGTCCTGCACTAGATTTTCTGGAAGGCTATTGGGGCCCGATATAATACAATCGTGAACCCAATGGTAGTAACCGGGTGGATTCCCCTGCGGGGCTTCTGTTTGCTTTTGCTGGCATCTCCCTGTCTGTCGCACCAAACTCCATGACCATGAAATTTTCGATCCTTCCCTGTGCCGTGGCTTTAATGGCAGGGCCAATTCTCTCTTGCTATGGGAGCCCTGATATTCCCGGGACGGATGAATGGCCTTCATGGAGAGGCCCTAATCGGAATGGGCATGCGGACCCTTCACAGGTGCTCCCTGAGGCCCTTGATCCTGCGAAGCATACACTCTGGGACGCACCCATCCCGGGGAGGGGTCATGGATCCCCTATTGTCGTGGGGGAGCATATTTATCTCGTTACCGCGGACGAAGGTAAACAGACACAGTCCCTTTTGGCTTATGATCGGGGGACTGGGGATCTGGCGTGGACGACAGTGATTCACTCAGGAAACTTTCCAGAGCGGATCAATCGTAAGGCGACCCATGCGAATAACTCGCCGGCTCATGATGGGGAGAAGCTTTACGTCACGTTTGTGAATGATGGGGCTGCCTGCGCGACCGCTCTTAATCTCAAGGGAGAGAAGGTCTGGACGACCCGCCTCACCGATTACACGGTTCATCAGGGATACGGAGCGTCCCCCATGGTCTACCGCTCCCTGCTCCTGGTGTGTGCGGATAACAAAAAGGCGGGAGCAATCTTCGGCCTCAATCGCAGGACCGGAGAGGTCGTGTGGAAGGTAGATCGTCCGCAAATTCCGAATTACACGCCTCCCATCGTGCAAAAGATCGATGGCCGGGACCAGCTTGTGATTTCCGGATGCGAGAAGGTCATCAGCCTTGACCCAATGACGGGCAAGTTGCTCTGGGAAGCCAAAGGCTCGACTCAGGAAACAGTGACTTCTCCGGTGACGGATGGGAAGCGCGTCTTCATCAGCGGGGGATGGCCGAAGAACCATGTTCACGCGGTGGAAGGTGATGGTTCGGGGAAGGTCGTCTGGCGTAATATCAGCCGGGTCTATGTCCCTTCCATGCTGGTGACCAAAGGGCACCTCTACGCTGTGATGGATGGTGGCGCGGCGATGTGCTGGGATTGCCAGACGGGTCAACGAAAGTGGAAAGGCGTTTTAGGCGGTACCTTTTCCAGTTCACCTGTTCTCGTAGGGGGCGACATACATGTCATCAACGAGAACGGAGAGTATTTTAAGTTCAATGCAGACCCCGGAAAATTCAAGATTACCCATAAGGCGGAGATTGGGGATCAGGTTTTTGCGACACCCGTGTTTTGCGGGGGTCGGGTCTACGTCCGGGTCGCAGTATTTGAGGGCGATCAAAGGAGAGAGAAGCTTCTCTGTCTTGGGAATCGCCCAAAGGACTAGGGAGTAGTTACTCGAGGCCAGGAAACAGGGGCGCTTGTGCCGCTGCATTCTGACGCTTCTCGAACTCTGAATCCGTGATACTGTTTAGAATGAACTTTTCCCCATCTTTTTCCAAGGTGAGGGTTTTGCTGCCATCCTTCTTCTCCTCGATGGTGGCTGATCCCTCGCCCTCTCCTTCGTCATCGGTGATCTGCATGGTGAGCTTGTTTGCAGCTTTATCGACCTTTGTAATCGTATAGGTCGCGGTCTGCTTTTCCCCCATGGCGTGAATGGTCACGGCTCCCTTGTCTACGCTCACGGCCATGTTCTGCATCATGGCTTCAATGAGAGGTAGAGCTGCGGCGGCTGCAGGGTCGTCCCCAAGTCCTTTTTGAAGCTCGTTCATCATGGCTTTGGGATCAGGGGCCCATTTTCCAATGAACTTTTTCTCCACGGCACCGCCATCCACTGGCTTAACTGCTGGGGATTTGGCCGAAGACTCCGCTGCTTGCTGGTTCTTGGCCGGGGCTTTCTCTTCCTCGGCTGTGGCGGGAAGGATGGCAAAAAAGGCGAACGCAGTGAAAAGGGTGTGGACAGACTTCATGGTGGAGTGAGCTTGAACCGGAAGCGGGGTGCGGGGAAAGCACGAATGTTGCCTCCTTTATACAGGAATTGCCCCGTTTGAGTGCTCGGTCTTGACCATTCGCGTGGTCTGGGTTGTCTTCACTCGCCGCAAGGATCCGATCCTGCGGGGTAAAGGAATGAGGAGCGGTTTTTACTACCTGGTAGCCTTCATCTGGCTGGGATCACTAGTCGGAGGACATGCCGAACAGAAGCCCAGAATAGCGGCCTTGAAACTCGAGCCCGGGGAGCGCCTGAAAGTGGACGGCCTCTTGGATGAGGAGGCCTGGCAGCGAGCACCAAAAGGCGGGGGATTCCGGCAATATGACCCTGGCCGGGGAACTCCGGCCACGGAGCGGACAGAGTTCGCAATCGCCTATGATCTTGACCATCTTTACGTGGCTGTTTGGTGCTATGATTCTGAACCCGGTGGCGTAATGGCTCGCTCGATGGTCAGGGACCGGATGTATACAGGGTCAGATTTCGTCTACCTCTTCTTTGATACTTACCATGATCAGCGCAACGGCTACGTCTTTGCTGTGAACCCCACCGGGGCACAGAGTGACGCTCTGATTACCAATAACACGGGAACAAACTTTTCTTGGGACGGCATCTGGACTTCGAAGGCGGTTATCACGAAAGAAGGATGGTTCGTGGAGATGGCAGTTCCCTTTAAAACCCTGAGCTTTGATCCCGAGGGGACAGTCTGGGGCTTCAACATGTCCCGGAGAATTAGAAGGAAAAACGAATCTATTCGTTGGACGGGGTGGAAAGACGAAATCAAATCTCACAATGCAGTTGAGGCGGGGGATATCACGGGACTAGGAGGCATGCGGCAGGGTCTTGGATTGGAGCTTTCGCCCTATGCTGTGGGCCGTTACGGGAGTGGAGGGAGTGAGGTGGATAGCCTCGGAGGAGACGTAGGGGCGAATATACGCTACCGGGTGACCCCGAGTTTTTCCGCAACCCTCAGTTACAATACAGATTTTGCGGAGACCGAGGTTGATCAGCGGGTCGTCAATTTCAGTCGCTTCCCTCTGTTCTTTCCTGAGAAAAGGGATTTCTTCCTCGAGGATAGCGGAATCTATGATTTTGGCCCGGGAATGCAGAGGAAGAGTCGAGGCCCAACTTTCCTGCCTTATTTTACGAGGAGGATTGGATTGGCCGATGGCGAGATCATTCCAATCCAACTGGCGAGCAAGCTGGCAGGAAGACTTGGGGATTATGATATCGGATTGACCCATGCCCGCCTGGATGGTTCGTCCGGGCTGGGGGAGCAGGATGTGTTTGCGGCCCGGGTGACGAAGCAGGTGTTTGCGCAATCCCGGGTGGGAGTGATCGCTACTGGAGGAAACCCTGCCTCCAATCTGGATAATTATGTGGGAGGGTTAGACTTCACTTACCGGACGAACGAGTTTTTTCAGGACAAGATCCTCGAGGCGAATTTCTATGCTCTGGGAAACTACGCTGAGGCGGCCGGGGGTGGCCATGGAACGGATTATGCCTTTGGTGCTCAGGTGTCGTATCCTAACGATCGCTGGGACGGGACCTTGAGTTACATGGAGATCGGATCCGATTTCAATCCGGCCTTGGGGTATATTCAGCGCACTGGTGTCCGCACCGTCTCGGGCCTGCTGCGTCGAAAGGATCGGCCCGGAGGATCGGGGTGGTATCGGCAACTCGCGAGGGGGGCGGATTTCCAAGTTACTTCTCTCACTTCAGGGGGGTTGGATTCGGCTCGCTTGGGGGTGGTGCCCTTCAATATCGACTTTGCCAGCACCGATGAGTTGTTCCTGCGAATTTCTCATGATGTGGATCGCCCCCTGGAAGGCTTTGATATCGGGAACGTGACGGTGCCCGCAGGCGATTATTCATGGACGAAGGCACGTTTGGAGTATGAGACGACAAGTTCGCGCCCAATTTGGGGAGAGTTCTCGGTGGAAGCGGGGCAGTTCTACGATGGTTGGCGGGCAAAGGCGTCCGCAGAGCTTGAGTGGAATCCGAACCGACATTTTCGAATCAAGGGAACGTACCAATATAATCGAGTGGATCTCGGGGGGGGCGAATTCGATGCCCATGTAGGGAGTCTTGGCTTTAACTGGAATTTCACGCCGGACTTGGGGTGGTCCAGTCTTGTGCAATACGACAGCCTCTCCCGGGAGGTGGGGTTCAACTCAAGAATCCGTTGGGAATATCGCCCGGGTTCGACAATCTTCCTCGTCCTCAATCAATCTCTGCTCGCGGAGGATCGCGGACTGGGGCTGGAGCGGTCAGATCTAACGCTCAAGGCGGACGCGACCTTCAGATTCTAAGCCGCCTGAAAATCGTAATTAGAAATCGCGGTCCAGAAGGTAGTGGGCGATCTCGTCGAGGCGGGTGGCGTTTGGGCCCAGCGCTTCGAGTGCGCTCAGGGCTTTTCCTGTGAGCCTGTGCGCTTCCTGCCTGCTCTTTTCAAGACCCAGGATTCCCGGGTAGGTCGCTTTGTCTACCTGAGCATCCTTTCCTGCAGTTTTCCCAAGAGTCGCGGTCGACTGAGTGACATCGAGAATATCGTCGATCACCTGAAAGGCGAGGCCGAGGGATTTTCCGAATTCTGTTAATGCTTTCAACTGCCGGGGTGTCGCGTTGGCGCTCATTGCGCCGAGCCGTAGCGAGGAGGTTAACAGAGCCGCGGTCTTGGCCTCATGAATTTTGGCAAGTTGCGCCTTGGAGAGGTTCTGGCCTTCGGCCTCCAAGTCCATGATCTGTCCCCCGATCAGGCGCCGGGAGTCCGCGCAAAATGCAAGCTCAGTGACGTAGTCGCGGGTCCGGTATCTTTTGCATTCTGGAGTCTGAGCAATGATGGCGAAGGCTTCGGTCAGGATCGCATCGCCCGCGAGGACCGCGACCCCCTCACCGTAAGCGACGTGAGTCGTAGGCTTACCCCGGCGCAGGTCGTCGTTGTCCATGCAAGGAAGATCATCATGAACCAGAGAGTAGGTATGGATTAGTTCCACCGCGCAGGCTGGAGCGAGCGCCTCCTCGCTGGCGCCACCGCAGCATTCTGCCGCGGCGAGACAAAGGACGGGTCTCAGCCGTTTGCCACCGGCAAATACGGGATGGCGCATTGCTCGGTGAACGGTGGCAGGGCGGACGCTTGGCTTGGGCAGAAAGCGGCGCAGCGCGGTATCAACGATGCGCTGTCGCTTCCGGAGGTAAGCCTTAAGATCGGACACTGACATAAAAATACCTAAAAAGGGGCTTTCCCCAAGCTTCCAATCCTATCCGAGGAAGTCTCGTGCCCCATGTTTAGGTTCCGTTCAGATTAATTCTGCGATTTGAACCGCATTTAAGGCCGCCCCTTTTCTCACCTGGTCTCCAACGACCCAGAGGGCAAGGGCGTTATCCATCACCAGATCCTCACGGATTCTTCCTACAAGGCAGTCGTCCTTCTCCGTTGTGTCCAACGGAGTAGGGTAGAGAGCCTCGGATGGATTATCCACTACCCGGATCCCGGGGCAGCCTTGGTAGGCAAGGCGCGCGGACTCTACGCTGGGGGCTGTTGCGAACTGGGCAGTCACCGATACTGCATGGGAACGGTAGACCGGTACACGCACGCAGGTGCAAGTGACCTTAAGGTCAGGCAGGCCGAGAATTTTGCGGCTTTCATTGACCATCTTCAGCTCTTCCCTCGTGTAGCCGCCTTCGACAAACTGGTCGACATGGGGGATGACGTTAAAGGCGATTTGTTGTGGGTAGACCTCTTGTGGGATCTCGGCCTTGCCCTCGATGAGTGCCTGAACTTGGCGATCGAGCTCCTCGATACCGGCTTGGCCGCTTCCCGAAACGGCCTGATAGCTAGAGGCAATGATGGAGCGTAATCCGAATTTCTGGTGCAATGGATTCAGACCCATCATCGTAATAATGGTGGTGCAATTCGGATTGGCGATGATGCCCTTCGGGCGGGTCTGGGCTGCAGCGGGATTGACCTCGGGAAGGACCAGAGGCACCTCTGGATCCATTCGGAAGGCGGAAGAGTTATCGATGACTACTGCGCCCGCCTTTGCAGCGGAAGGGCCATATTCCAGGGAGAGAGCACCCCCCGCGCTGAAGAGGGCGATGTCCACACCCTTGAAGGAATCATGGCCTAGCTCCTGAACGACGTGCTCCTCTCCGCAGAAAAGAATTTTTCTGCCAGCCGAGCGGGCGGAGGCCAGAAGGGAAATCTTACCGACGGGAAAATTGCGCTGTTCGAGGCACTTGAGCATTTCCTCTCCGACGGCGCCCGTGGCACCAGCGATGGCAACATGAGGGGAATAGGACATGGCGCGCTGGGTGTGATGGGAAAGCAACAGTTAGTCTAGTCTCAAACGTGTCATTCGGATCAAAATACTTCTTCTGAAAGGCGTGTTTATGGAGGGTAGTGGATCTGCGGTGTGAGGCCGGGAGAGCAGGCTTTCACTCTTGCGGTCGCTCCGACGGGTCCTATGCTCAAGGGATCCCGGCACTTCAGCCGCTCAAAGAATTCTAACTGAAACCAGCGAGATAATGAAATTCCTTAAGATAATCGCCAGCATATCAGCCGTTATGGGAGCCGCCCTTTTCTCCTCCTGTTCCCAAGGCCCGCCAATGGCCGACCCACCAAGTTACGTCGCCCCGGCAAAATAATCTTTAAGAGCGACTGATAATCAGGCAGGCTTATTCGGCTCCCAGAATACTCTGGGGCGCCACCTCACATTAACCATGAAACTCACCAGAATTATTGCCGCCCTAACGGCTTTGGCCGGTTTGGCCCTCGCCTCATGCGCTTCGCACCAGCACGCTCCTGCCCCAACTCCACCGCCCACCATGGTGGTCCCCGGTAAGTAGCCAGATCATTTCCATCAAGCCCGGGACTGCGGATTTGTGGTCCCGGGCTTGATTTTTACCTTGAGAAGAGGGGAGCCTCACCCGAGTGTTCCGCCAGCGCAGCCTCCAGACAATAACTATGAAAAAACTCATTCAGATTTTTGCCCTCGCCGGCGTAGCCGCAACTGCACTCGCTCTGAGCTCCTGTGGGTGCTCCTCGGGCGAAGCGACTGCTCCGCCTCTGCGGAAGCTTCCAGATTTCAAGGAGCTCCCAACCATAGACTACGCGAACGAGAAGTAAGCGTATTCGGGTAGCGGTTGAATAGAGCCCGTTCTCTCAAGACCACTGCCCTTCCCCCACGCAAAGTCACGGTGAAGGCCGTGGCTTTTCGTCCGTTCATACCTCAGTTCATCAGAACTTCGAGAGCTTCTACTCTTCGTTAAGCAGTTCTTTTCGTCTTTCCGTAGTGCGCCGCTACTTATGGACCGTAAGCTTGTAATAAATCTTTGCGTTCTCATCGCCCTCATCTGTGTGGGCGGTTTGGTTATGATTGGAATGGGCCCGCTCAAACAGGCGGTTCCGACCGAGGAGGAAATGGAGCTGGCCAGGGTTGAGGATCGAATCGTGGTCAATGAGGTGACGGGAGAGGAAGCCATTGCGGACTGGAAGCCCAAGGGGGCCTCCATGGGAGCAAAGATTCTTGTGGGTATCGTGGTCATCCTTGGGATCTCGGCCTATGCTGCGGTAGTTTTTGGAGTTTTTGTTCTGCCCAATATTGTCCACCGCTTCACCCATATGTTTTACGGGTCTGCAGAGGAGGTGGAAGAAGATCCCATGCATGACGCGCGCGCGTTTTATGCTCAGGGAGAATATGACGGCGCGATAGCTGCCTACCGCGCGGTGGTAATCGCACAACCGGAGAACCGGCTTCCGTGGGTGGAGATTGCCAAAATTCAACAGGATAATCTCGGCGACCCCGATGCCTCTATTGAGACCCTTCGCACTGCTATGGAAAGTCGTGATTGGGCGGTGAACGACAAGGCGTTCTTCATGTTCAGGCTGTCAGAGCTCTTCCAGGAGGTGAAGGACGATACACCGCAAACGGTAAGTATCCTCCAACAGGTGGTGGAGCTTTTTCCGGAGACCCGACACTCCGCCAACGCGACCCACCGCCTTCGGGAATTGGGCGCGATTTAAGGGATTTGTTTCGTGAAAGAGGGGGCGGCTCGATGTTTGGCGCTCATACCCCTCGCGCCTTTGGCTCTCGGGAGTTGTCTGGGAGTTTTGGGTGCGGGTTGGGGATGGAATTTCCAGTGGGGAGTCCTTGGGGTTCTGGGCGCCCTCTTGTTCCTGCTGAAAAGGAAGTGGATGCTGGCAGCTGGGATAGGCTGTGGGGTCCTTTTATGGGGAGTCCATCAAGAACGGCTCGGAACGCAGGCTGGGGGTGAGGTCTGGTTTCATGCCAACGGACGGACCGAGGTCGAAATAGAGGCGGCGGTCGTCAGAATGCGTGATCGGAGTGCGTTTCTTCCCCGGGGGGTGTTGCGTGTCACCAAGAACAAGGGCAACCCCAAGCCTCTGCGCGGCTGCCTTATAGCGGTTGATAAGTTGCCAGATGGCGCGATTCCGGGTGACCAGCTCTTGCTTAAGGGGAGGACTTTTTTTCCTGCTGCTCCACGCA
>DFWB01000280.1 GCA_002380675.1 Akkermansiaceae bacterium UBA4145 | reverse complement strand
TTCCGCGGAGGCGGCTGATGGTTTACCGGGATTCCCAAACTTTGCTCCAAAGGCAAAGCGTGCCATTTACCTGTTTTTCCCGGGCGGGCCATCGCATATTGACACCTTCGATTATAAGCCGGCATTACGGGAAATCCATGGCAAGGAATTGCCTGATTCTATTCGCCAGGGTCAGCGTATAACCGGCATGACCAGCGGGCAGAAGTCCTTTCCCTGCGTGGCTCCCATGTTTGAGTTTGAGCGCTTCGGCAAGCACGGAACCTGGGTCAACAAGGACCTCCTGCCTCATACTGCAAGCGTCGTGGATGATATCACGATAATCAAGACCATGAATACCGAGGCGGTCAATCATGACCCCGCGATCACTTTCATCAATACCGGGGTTCAGCAGCAGGGCAAGCCAAGCATGGGCTCATGGCTGAGTTATGGACTAGGGAGCGTGAATGAGAACATGCCAGCGTATATTGTCATGATCTCTCGTGGGCGTGGGCAACTGCAGGCACTCTATGACAGATTATGGGGGAGCGGTTTTCTTCCTTCCAGTCATCAGGGAGTGAAATTACGAAGTAACGGAGAGCCCGTACTTTACCTGAACAACCCCCCGGGTATCGATCGAGATGCACGTCGCGGGATGCTTGATGGCCTTAAGGATCTTAACAGCGAGACATTCAAGAGGTTCGCTGACCCGGAAACGCAGTCACGGATTGAACAGTACGAGATGGCTTTCCGAATGCAGGCCGAAGTTCCGGAGTTGATGGATATTTCCAACGAACCCCAACATGTAAAAGACCTTTATGGCCCTGACGTGGAGAAGCCCGGAAGCTTTGCACGCAATTGCCTGCTGGCGAGGCGTATGGCCGAGAAGGGAGTACGTTTTCAGCAGCTCTTTCATCGTGGCTGGGATCAGCATGGCAGCCTGCCCTCAAAACTGCGCCAGCAGTGTGAGGATATCGATCAACCATGTGCGGGATTGATCAAGGACCTTAAGGAGAGAGGCATGTTCGATGACACCCTTGTGATCTGTGGTGGCGAATTCGGCAGGACGATATACTCGCAGGGAAAGCTGACAAAAGATAACCACGGCCGTGACCACCATGGCCGCTGCTTCACTACGTGGATGGCCGGAGCGGGCATCAAGCGGGGCTACGAACATGGTAAGACCGATGATTACTCCTATAACATTCTGGAGGATCCAGTTCATATCCGTGATCTGAATGCGACGATTCTGAACCAGCTTGGTATTAACCACGAGAAGCTTACCTTCCGCTACCAGGGACTGGACCAACGGCTCACTGGTGTAGAAGAGGCCCGGGTCGTAAAAGAGATTCTGGCCTGAATTTCAAATCCACCCTTCGCATGGCTTATGAGGTCGTCATCAGTTGGCGATCAATAGCCACAGATCCGACTGCATGAACTTTCGCATCCTTGGCTCAATCGCCCTGCGCTATTTCTGGCTCTACACCCGTCACCCGGTGCGGATCATCGAGCTCGTGTTCTGGCCTTTCGTGCAACTTCTCGTCTGGGGATTTTTGACAAAATATCTTCAATCCGAGGGATCTGGCAACTTTCCAGAAACGATCACCTATCTTATCGGGGCAATCATTCTCTGGGATGCACTGTTTCGTTCACAGCAGGGCGTATCGATCTCTTTCCTTGAGGATGTGTGGACCCGCAACCTGTTGAACATCTTTGCGGCACCGGTTAGAATCACCGAATACGTCGGCGCAATGTTCCTGGTTGGATTGTGCCGGGTGATCTTCACTGGAGTGATTTTATCCCTGATTGCAATCGTCGCCTACCAGTTCAATCTCTTCAATCTCGAGCTCGCTCTGGTTCCCTTTTATCTCAACCTCCTTCTCTTCGGTTGGGCTCTCGGTCTCGTTTCTGTCAGCCTTATCCTGAGGTTCGGCCATGGCGCTGAGTCTCTTGCATGGGCAGTCCCCTTCATGGTTCAGCCCTTCTCAGCAGTATTTTATCCGGTTTCTGCCCTGCCGGGATGGCTGCAACCTGTCGCGCACGCTCTGCCCTCCACACACGTCTTTGAGGGAATGAGACAAGTTATCGAGTTTGGCACCTTCCCTGTGAGCCAGATGGCATCTGCTCTTGCTACAAACATACTTTTTCTGGGAGCATCTCTCTGGCTGCTGCACGGGATGCTCACCTCTGCGCGTCGCAAGGGCTTCCTCGTAAAAGTAACTTCTAGCTGAACCTCACCCTCAACAGGATATTCTCAGCCCTTTGTCACTTGCGAGCGCTTGAGCATAAGGTCTCCCCGGATGGCACCCACGATCATGCCAAGGCCTCCAATGATGAAAATTGCTGGGAACCAAAGGGAATAACCCGGAGCTTTGGAATCAAGCTTCAGAACCGAGAAGGCAGGATCGACGGGATCGACGAAACAGGTGACCACTGAGCCTACAGGAAACTGATCTACCCGGCGCTGGGACCTCTCCATCGAAGAACTCCAGGGGGAACCTCGCAGGCTGTATCGTTCAGAAGTGAAGGCCACTCCTTCATAAGAATAGCCATAAGCCACAAAAAAACCATATTCTACCTCCACCTCCGATCCAATCTGACGCTGGTCAACTCTAGACTCAATAATCGTCGACTGCACCTCGGCCCACGCCCTCTGGTCAGACGCTCGATCAAAACTTCGCCACATGAGCGCAACAAATACCACTCCTGCAACGCACAAGGATAATCCAACTAGGACGAGATAGAAACTTCCTGCACGCACGACATGAAGAAGACTCTTCTTCCCCCCTCTTTCAAGTTTCAAGTTTTCTTATAATCCTCCTTCAGGGGGACCGGGCTGCTTGCAAAAATTGACCCTTGCAAATTACCACTTGAAAATTCTACTTCCCCATCATGGCTGACACTGCAACCCGACTCACAGAAGACCTGAAAAACGCCATGCGAGCCAAGGATAGCATGGCTCTCAACACTCTCCGCGCGGTTAAGAGCGCGATCAAGAATGCTGCGATTGAGAAAGGAGGAGCCGATGCTACCCTGGAGGAGGGAGAGATTGTAGGCATAATCCGCAAGCAGATCAAACAGCGCAGGGAATCCATGGACCAGTTCAGTAAGGCAGGCCGCTTGGAGTTAGCCCAAAAAGAGGAATCTGAGATAACTCTTCTTGAGAAATATCTTCCCTCTCCTCTCTCGCCAGAGGAAATTGATGAGCTCGTTCATGCGGCGATTACTGAGTGCAATGCCTCCTCAAGAGCAGATATGGGTAAGGTAATGAAAGTCTTACAGGAAAAGACCGCTGGCAGAGCAGATGGCAAAGCCCTTTCACAGGCAGTGATGAAACAACTCGCCTAGGATCGTTGCGCCCTCATATTTTATACTAATCCCCTGATACCGAACCATGGTCTGCCCTAAATAATGAGCTGTGCCGCAATTATCGTCGCAGCCGGCAGAAGCCAGAGAATGGGCTTCGACAAAATGCTGTCTATGCTGAACGGACAGCCGGTTCTGCAATGGAGCCTCGATGCCTTTCTGGAGGCTGAGGAGATCGATACGATTGTGGTAGTCACAAGCGCTGAGCGCTTCGCAAAGCTTGCTCCCGGAACTGGAAAGCCGGTCCTCAGAACCGAAGGGGACGAGGAGCGCTACCTCTCCGTCATCCGTGGCATGGAAGCCCTCCCCTCCAAGCCTGAATACGTTACCGTTCATGATGGAGCCCGCCCTCTTGTATTACCCGGTCAAATTGATGCCGTCGTCCGGACAGCCCGGGATGAGGGAGCTGCTGCGCTGGCTCGCCGCATGACCGAAACCCTGAAGAGAAGCGATAGCCAGTGCCTCACAAGTGAGTCTCTATCCCGCGAAAATCTTTGGATAATGGAGACTCCTCAAGCCTTTCGGTTCGATATGCTTTCCGATGCCTACAACCTGATAAAGGAACGGGACATTCAGGTGACAGACGAGGTGTCCGCTGTAGAAGCGGTCGGAATTGCCACAAAGCTCGTAGAAAATCAGCGGCCAAACCCAAAAGTTACCGTTTCGGGCGATCTTCCTCTCGCGGAGGCAGTGCTGGACAGCCTGAACTCTTAGGCTCGGTCACAATCGGGACAGCACGAAGCCCCTTCAATCGTATTTAGGATCCGTGAGGGCCTCGGCGGCCCTTCCCGTCTTGCGTTCACCCTTGTGGACCATGACAAACTTTCCACCTGTATCCTTCGCTATTTCCATAAGGCGCCCGGCAGGCGATCCAGGCACTTCAAAAGCGATGGTGTCGATCGGCGTTCCCCCCGGATTAAGCTGCTTCATGTTAAAAGATATTTCATCTCCATCACGAGGCTCCCCATCCGAAAGAAGAAATACGATACTTGGTGTCGGCGTCATGGTCATGGCCATCTTGAGGCCGGGATACCACATCGTCCCTCCTGCAACCGGCATCCTATTAATCTTATTGATGACTTCCTTCTTAACTCCCTCATTGGCTGGATACCATCCGGTGTGCGGCGGCTCTCCCAGACCGTGCCAGCCGTTCCCTACATAATCATCACCCTCCGTCGTTAAATTCCACGCACGCGAGGAGAAGAAGATCACCGTAAAATACATTCCCGAGGAAAGGTTAGTGATCGAGGTCGTTAATTCCTTCTTAAGCGCCTGAGCAAACGTCCCTCCCCCTGCTGCGGTTGAACCCATTGACCCGGAGAAGTCGACAACATACGCCACTCGCTTTCCCTTTCTGTAACTACCAAAGAAGGAGGCTCCTCCACCTCCAGTACCGTCTCCCTCATTATCTCCCCAGCCCTCTCCAATCTCATCCGACATGCCAAAGGGCCCCTCGGGCACTGGGTTGTCAGGAATCGGAACAGATATCGGTGACGCCGCCTGAGAGGCAATCACCTTGGCACGCGATGATTTCTGACCTGGCGGATTCGGCCTCGCTCTCTGGTTTACCTCAGGCCGCTCGACACGCTCCTGCTCGGGCATGGGGGCTTGATATGTGACGATCGTTGGAGATTCCGTCCGAAGAGAGAGAATCGTAATTAACGCCAGCACCCCTACGAGCAAACCAATAAGGATTACAGAACTAACTACCGACTGAACAGTATCCCGTTGCCGCTGGCGCGCTAGCTGGAGCTCTACGTTCTGAGACTGTGCCACGCCGAGCTCCTGCTCGTCCTCCTGGGGCACAATCATTCTCGCCATGGGGACACTCTAATCCTCTAGGCATACCCTTTACCAGCGGAAATCAGCTCAGGTCTGTTCTGCCAATCCACACAACCCTCACTCCGGGAGATTGAGTGGTCATTCTGGCAGAACTCTCCCCGATAACCTCCTAGTTACCCGTCCTGAAATGAACAGAGGTCCTCAGGGCTCCACCCTCATTCCGGGTATGACTGCTGATTCCCTTAAGTTCGCTGAGAGCCGATACAACTTGCTTGGCAATTGGGAGCATTTGCATCAGATCTTCCGCATCAGGCGACCCTTCCCCGAAGATCGCTCCTTGCTCCTCTTCGAGCAACTTGATCCAATCCCCCAGATAATCGTTAAGAACGGTTAGATCCAGATGGAAGTAGGCCCCCTTCTTACCAGGCTCAGCTTTCTCTTTTTCCAGAGTTGCAGCGAGACTTTGCACGTAGGACTTCGAGGTTGAGGCGAAAACGTTTTTCTCGTCGGCAGAGACATTCAGGACGAAATCATCGGTCTGGAATGGGAATGGGAAAAACCATGTCTTCAGGTCATTCTTCTCGCTGCTCATTGGCCTCTGCATGGGAATATTTTCTCCAGTCATGTCCGCCACGATCTTGATAATCCCGTTGATCGCCTTTTCCGTATTCTGCCAAGAACTCTGGAGGCGTTCCTTATCTCGTGCCGGAGCGACTACCGCTATGCGGGGAGCCTTACCCTCATCGGCAAGAAGCTGGGGAAGTCCCGGCACGGTGGGAAGCGCCCCCTTCAGATCAATAATCACAGCGCGCTCATCACCAAGGCCTGCAACCAAGTCATCGCGGACACCAGTCCACAACTCCAGAAAGTGAGGAAGGATCTGCTCATCGAACATGCCAAGGATTCCCTCAACCTCTGCCATCTCCAGAGGGACAACTCCCTCTGGCAGCTCCATGGATGAAGCCTGCTTGGCAACCAGATACACCGTTTCTCCCAGGGTTTCTAGATATTCGAGAACCTTGTCTTTGTAGGCAGAATCATTGACCCAGTTGGCGAAGAGAAGCACATCGTCCTGTGCCCCGAGTTCAGAGTAGCTACGGGCAGTGTCCAGATTCAGACTGGGCTGCTCTGCACCACCAAAGATCTCAATCTTG
>DFWB01000254.1:1961-14980 GCA_002380675.1 Akkermansiaceae bacterium UBA4145 | reverse complement strand
AGCATGCCTCCAAGGGTGCCGGCCACATGGTAAGTCTTGCCACCGAGCTGGAGACTCAAGGCCACTGGGATCGTTCTCTTCTCGCTTGGGAACGAGTCCTCGACTCATGCCGCCCCTCGCCTCAAGAACGTAAGACTGCCGAGGACGCCATCATGCGGATTCGCCCAACCTTGACGTATTGGAACATCGACCCTGCTGGCGATATTCCCATCCTTCTTCAAATGGCAACCCGGAAAACTGCTTCGAAAAACCAAAAGGCGGCCATGCAAGAAGCTGCCGATTTTCTCCGCAAAGACTCCGACCACACCCTGCTGATCGAAGCACGTGTGAGCTCGACTTCCCGCAAGACCACCACTGAATTACCCGTCACGATATATTTTTCTAGCTCTTCAAAAGGAGAATCAAAATCCCAGGGCCTTGCCCCTGCCAACGACGCAGTGGAGCACCACCAACTCCTGATCCTGTCGAACGCTTACCAGTTACTTCGACAGGAACTCGCGGGACTGAATGGGATTGTCGCCCCTGAGAACAGTAGTCACCCGGGTGATCCCAAGCTGGATTTTCAACGCCAGATTACCCGCCTCCACTGGTTCCGGTTCGCCGAGTCCCTCAATCAAGATTCAGACAGACAGGACTAGACTCCGAGGCAATAATAGCCTCGATCAAGGGCCCAAGTGTAATCCGTGAATCCAGAGCCCTGCTCACTGAATAGGCAGACGGTGACCAATTATTAGCCTTTTTCAGATTTACCGAAAGACACCCTCGTGCCCCTTTGACACCGCCCCGGAACCGCGCCACACTCCCACCATGCTTAAAACGCTCTTGGCTATGACCCTAGGCCTCACCGGAGCCCTCGCCTTCGCCGCAGATGGACCAAATTCTGTCGAGGCCCCGCCTGTTCAGGATCTCGGGGATGGTAAATTCAAGGTCGGCATTGTTGGCTTCGAGCAAAAGACCCGGCAAATAAGCTTCCCTGCAGAGGTCAACATGAAGGAGGGCGCTTTGGAGTATGCTATCGTGCACCAGAACGGAAAAATTCATGAGGCTATTCTCATCACCAAAGCGCGCCCGTTTCATGTGAATATCGCCCTCAAGATTCTCGGCTACGAAGAATCCAAGGAACTCTTCCCAATCCTCGGTGAAGACTTTCGTCCAACCGGAAAGTTTCCTGCTGTTCCAGAAAAAACGCGCAATGCAGCGAGGGCAGAAATTCAGCTTCGCTGGAAAGGCAAATCGGGTGACGCCGAAGGAGCTACTCTGAACGATTGGATTACAAATACAGTCACCCAGAAACCACTTGCGCCCAAGCCATGGGTCTACGGAGGCTCATACTTTCATGAAAAATCTTTTCAGGCAGAGGCCTCCGGAGACATCGTTGCTCTTTTCACAACCAACTCGTCCCTCTTTAACTGGCCAGGACGGGATGCCGCCCTGGATGATGTCTGGATTCCCACAACCGCCCGAATACCCGAAGTCGGAACACCTGTCACCGTTACCATTAAACCCTTCGTCAAAGGCAAGAGTCCAGCTGCTGGCAAAGCGAAGTAACCGATCAAACTCTTCTCTCGAACACCATGAAACCTCTATTCTCCCTGATTTTTATCGTTTCCATCCTGATCGTCGCCCCGCCGGCTCTAGGACAGCAGCAGAGCGAGTATCTATCCCTTCGCCTAGAAATGGAGCGGGCCATCCGAAAAGGAAACGCCTTCCTTGAAAGCCAGCAGGAAAAGGATGGCTTCTGGGGAGAAAAAGAGACACCTGCCCTCACCTCTCTCGTTCTTGCCGCCATGATGCGCGATCCAGGCCTTGACTATACCAAGCCTCATCCAAAGCACATCGAAAGGGGTTTTGACTGGCTCGTCCAACAACAGAAGGATGATGGCGGAATTTACGTCAAGGGACTGGCCACCTACAACACTTCATCCGCTATCATGGCGCTTCTGGCCCGCGACAGGGAAGAGGATCAGCCAATGATTCTCAAGGCTCGGGAGTTTCTTATCAACCAGCAAACTGATTGGGGCAGCAAGGGTACTGCTGACAATAAATATGATGGCGGTATCGGATATGGCGGGACCTACGCTCACTCCGACATGTCGAACACGTACCTCGCCATCGAGGCACTCTACCACTCTCGGCAGATTGCGAAGGACAACAAGGTGGGAAAGCAGCCCGAACTCAATTGGAAAGCCGCTCTCAATTTCGTCTCTCGGTGCCAGAACAAGGAATCGACTAATGACCAGATCACCGCAGTCTCCAAAGAAGACGAAGGCGGTTTTGTCTACTTTCCCGGAGACAGCAAAGCGGGTGAGAAGGAACTGCCCGACGGGAGGACCGCATTACGCTCATATGGATCCATGTCTTATGCGGGACTCCTTTCCCTCATTTATGCTGATCTTGATCCAAGCGACGAGCGCGTCAAATCCGTCCTCAGGTGGCTGGGAGATAACTACACCCTGAAAGAGAATCCCGGACTTGGACAACAGGGCCTGTATTACTACTACCACGCCATGACCAAGAGTTTGGTCGCCGCAGGTATTGACCAGCTCGAACGCCCCGATGGAACCAAAGTTGACTGGCGCAAGGAACTTGGCCGTCTGCTCGTAAGTAACCAGAGCAAGGATGGTTCCTGGGTAAACGAAAATTCCCGGTGGTGGGAGAACGATGACATTCTCGTTACCTCTTACGTCGTCCTGACTCTCGAGCAACTCTACTACTCCATTCCGGAATAGACCATCCACCCCTCGAAAGTGGAGGTGGTCGGGGAGACAGGATTCGAACCTGCGACATCTGGCTCCCAAAGCCAGCGCTCTACCAAGCTGAGCTACTCCCCGCCGGAAGGGATGGAAACCTCCCCGATTACTCTGTTTCGATCAAGGCGGAACTCTCCTTAAGAGCCAAGAACTCCAGTAAAAGTTCCCGAGAGCCCCATTTTTCGGGTTCTCACCCGAATATCTCACTAATTTTGAGGGCAAATCCGCTCCCCCCACACCAGAAGATGCGATAGCCTCGCGGTATCCCATCTTCTACCGTATTCAGAAGCCTGATGATCACATCCTTCCGACACCTGCTTCTTTTGCTGCTTTCAACCGCCGCTGCAAGTGCAGGAATCGACTTCAACCGAGACATCAGACCGATTCTCTCCAACAGCTGCATCGCCTGTCACGGTCCGGACGAGGCCGAGCTCAAAGCAGACTTACGACTCGACTCACACGAGGGAGCGACCCGGGACCTGGGAGGATACTCGGCCATCGTACCCGGCAAGATCGAGCAAAGCGAATTGATCGCGCGTATTATCGAAGAGGACGAGAACGAGCGGATGCCCCCGAAGGGAAAGGGGAGCCGATTGACTGTTGCGGAAATCGCACTTCTCAAACAGTGGATAAACGAAGGAGCCCAATTTGATCAGCACTGGTCCTATCAGCCTCCTGAGAGGCCCACCCCTCCCTCTATTACGAAAAATCAATGGCCCACCGTTCATGCCGATAATTTCATTCTCTCAAAGCTTGAAGAAAACGGGCTCCAGCCTTCGGCTCCTGCCGACCGGTGGAGCCTTGCCCGAAGGGTGTCGATTGACCTTACCGGCCTCCCTCCATCCCCGAAGGAGGCAACTGCCTTCGTGCAGGACACATCGCAGGATGCGTACTCTCGCTATGTGGACACCTTGCTTGCGAAGCCATCCTACGGAGAACACTGGGCCCGACAGTGGCTCGACCTCGCACGTTACGCTGACTCAGCTGGCTACGCCGATGATCCCCCAAGGACAATCTGGGCCTACCGTGACTGGGTCATAAGAGCAATTAATGCCAACATGCCCTTTGATCAGTTCACCACCGAGCAGCTTGCAGGAGATCTCCTTGACGACCCAGACAACGATCAACTCGTTGCCACCGCTTTTCATCGCAATACCCTCACCAATAACGAGGGCGGCACTAATGATGAGGAATTCCGGAATGTCGCGGTGGTAGACCGGGTCAACACTACGATGCAGACATGGATGGGGACGACCATGGCATGCGCACAGTGCCACACTCACAAATATGACCCCATCACCCAGAACGAATATTTCCAGATGCTGGCGTTTTTCAACAACTCCGAGGATGCCGACCGCCGGAACGAGGCCCCTCTCGTCGAAGTCTTCACTGAGGAGCAGCGGAGACGTCAGGCCGAACTACGGAAAGAAATTCGTGAACTCAAAACGACATTAACAAAAAGCGGTCCCGAACTGGCCGGAATGCAGGAACAGTGGGAGAAGAAGATTCCAGGCTCTCTGGCTTGGAATCCAGCGAGGCCCTCGAGATTGTCTGCAACAGGAGGCGCGACTCTTTCAGCCGAAGACGATGGCGTGATTGTTGCCAGCGGAGGAAACCCGGATCGATCAATTTACAGCATGGAATTCCCTCTCACTGACGAAGTAAGGGGACTTCGCTTGGACCTTCTTACTCACAAAGGAACGGTCGGCCGGAAGGACAACGTTGTCATCAACAGGATTACCGCGACCCGCCTGCCCCCCGACTCAGCAGCCGGGATCAAGGGCCAATTCGTCCGGGTAGAATTACCGGGTAACGACAAGTTCCTTCACCTTGCCGAAGTCGAGGTCTTTTCATCCGGCCGTAATATCGCAATGGAAGGTAAAGCCTCCCAGATATCCACCGGCTTCGAGGGACCAGCGAATCTCGCCATCGACGGCAATACCAACGGCATTTTCACGAATAAATCTACCAGTCATACTGCAGGGGGACCTGATCAATGGTGGGAGGTTGATCTCGGGGCACCCCGAGATATCGACAAAATCCTGCTCTGGAACAGGACCGATGGGGATACCGCCTCAAGACTCGCTGGTTATCGAATTACCATTTTGGACGAGGATCGCTCAATCATATGGAAGAAGGAACCTCGTGAGGTCCCCTCGCCGAGCACAACCTTTTCCACCTCAGGATCTCAACTCATACCGCTGTCTGCTGCCAGCGCGAGCTTCGCACAGGAGAAGTTCCCGGCTGAGGCGGTTCTCACCTCCACCTTGGATTCCGCAAAAGGATGGGCCCTTTCTCCACAGCACCGGAAAGACCATTATCTCCTCGTCGCGCCCAGCAAGGCTATCAAGGCGGGAGGACGCCTACGACTCGACATTCATCAGGAATCAAACTGGCCGACTACTACCATGGCGAGATTCCGCGTCTCTTTTACGAGCGATTCGGCTGCGGGACCATGGATAGGGATACCCTCCGCAGTCCGCAAGGCGCTTGCCTCTGGCCCCAGATCTACTGATGAGAAAAACTTGATCCGCAATTACTACCGGACGATCGCCCCTGCAACTGCCAGAGCTCAGAAGAAAATCAAGGACCTCGAGCAACAGCTTACCGGCCTTAAAGGCTCGACCACTGTGCCAATCATGCGGGAACTGCCCGCCAGCAAACGCCGTAAAACACACGTTCAAATAAGGGGCAACTACAAGCAGAAAGCCGAGGAGGTAAGCGAGGGAACCCCTGCCGCCCTGCATCCGCTTCCCGCAGATGCCCCTCTAAATCGCCTCACACTCGCAAGATGGATCATGAGCGGTGATAATCCTCTCACTGCCAGGGTAATTGCAAATCGCCAGTGGGAAGCCCTTTATGGCACCGGCTTGGTTTCCACGAGCGAGGAGTTTGGCTCTCAGGGAGAGTATCCATCCCACCCTAAACTTCTCGACTGGCTTGCCGTCGAACTCATCGAGAGCGGATGGGACATGAAGAAATTTCACAAGCTTCTGGTAAGCATGTCGACATACCGGCAGTCCTCAAAGGTTACCCCGGAACTTCTCGAGGCAGACCCCTTCAACCGACTGCTTACACGGGGACCACGGAACCGTCTTTCAGCCGAGATGGTACGTGATCAGGCCCTTTTCGTTGGAGGAATCCTAAGTGAAAAGATGTTCGGCAAGCCGACCCGACCTCCCCGGCCGAAGCTCGGGCTGCGTGCCGCATTCGGCGGATCAACAGATTGGAGCGACAGCACTGGTGAAGACCGCTATCGCAGGGGCATTTACACTGAGTGGCGACGCTCGATGCCATACCCTTCAATGGCAACCTTCGACGCCCCAAGTCGTGAAGTCTGCACCGTAAAGCGATCCCAGACGAACACGCCCCTTCAGGCTCTGGTGACCCTGAATGACCCCGTCTATGTGGAAGCTGCGCAGGCCCTAGCCCGGAGAGCCCTGAAGGAAACATCCTCTAATACGCCTTCGCCTGTTGTAGAACGGATGTTCCGACTTGCTCTGGTCCGACCTCCCAAGCCCGTTGAAATCAAGCCCCTCACCGACCTTTATGAGCAAGCCTACCGCTCGTTCCTCTCAGATGCATCAGCAGCCAAATCTCTAGCAACCGAGCCGAGAGGCCCTTCTCCTGAGAATTCTGATGTCGTCTCTCTTGCCGCTTGGACCACCGTTGCAAATGTAGTCCTGAACCTCGACGAGATCTTTCAGAAACCATGATCCAGAAACCCTTTGGCGCTAACGAAGCACATCTGCAGCACCTGACCCGCCGGCACTTCCTCAAGGATTGTCAGGTAGGGCTCGGGGGAATTGCCCTCTCTGCATTGGGAGCAGGTCATCTTCCCGGAGCGGAGCTGCCGCCCCCTCCCCTGACAACCCGCAAACCCCATTTTGAACCAGCGGCCAAAAGGGTCGTCTACATTCACTGTGCTGGCTCCCCACCCCACCTGGACCTCCTTGACTACAAACCCGAGTTAGTAAAGCGAAGCGGTCAGGACTGCCCTGATGAATTCATCAAGGGAAAGGAATTCGCCTTCACCAAGGGAAAGCCAAAGCTCATGGGGACACCCCGCACCTTTACCCAGCACGGCAAGGGCGGAACCTGGCTCTCAGATGCAGTTCCTCACTTTCACGGTATCGCGGATGAGATGTGTGTGGTTCGGTCCATGTATACCGACCAGTTTAATCACGCACCCGCTCAGCTTTTTCTGCTTACCGGTTCGCCACGGCAAGGCCGGCCCTCCATGGGCTCATGGGTTACCTATGGTCTCGGATCTGAGAATGAAGACCTGCCTGGCTTCGTGGTCATGATCTCTGGCGGCATCCAGCCGAGTGCCGGGAAAAACGCATGGGGCAGCGGGTTTCTCCCCTCTGTGTTTCAAGGGGTTCAGTGCCGGTCGAAGGGAGATCCTGTCCTCTACGTCAAAGATCCCAAGGGCATGTCGCGCCAACTACGCCGTAAGGGGCTGGACGCCCTGCGCACCCTGAATGAAATTCAAGCTGCGGAACTGGGTAGTCCTGAAACTCTGACCCGCATCGCACAGTACGAATTGGCTTACCGGATGCAGGTTTCGGTTCCCGAAGTGATGGATATTTCCCGCGAACCAGAAGGAACCTTGAACAGTTACGGAGCCGTTCCTGGAGCCTCCAGCCTGGCCAACAACTGCCTGCTCGCCCGCCGCCTCCTTGAGAAAGGCGTGCGTTTTGTTCAACTCTTCGACTGGGGCTGGGATTTTCATGGAACCAACCCGAAGGAAGATATCAGAGACGGCCTTACGAAAAAGTGCGCTACGATGGACAGGCCCGTTGCAGCCCTCATTCGAGATCTGAAAGAGCGGGGACTCCTTGAGGATACGCTGGTCATCTGGGGCGGAGAATTTGGGCGAACACCCTTCCGAGAGGGCCGAACCGCAGGAGGCAAGGTTCTGGGAAGGGACCACTTCCCAGACTGCTATTCCATGTTCATGGCTGGGGGAGGAATACAAGGAGGGATCACCCACGGTCAGAGCGACGAGCTAGGATTCAGCCCCGCTGAAAATCCCGTCCACGTTCATGACCTACAAGCCACAATTCTTCATCAACTAGGATTTGATCATGAGCGTCTGATTCATCGGTTCCAAGGCCGTGACTACCGTCTGACTGATGTTCATGGAAAAGTGATCAAAGGAATTCTGGCCTGACAAGGCACTCACTGACCCATACGGACGCTCCGACCGCACAGGCAACACCCACGATAGATGTCCCTAGCTTACCCAAGTGAAAATTATGGTAGTCTTCTAAGTGTTCGGATTGGCTACAAAGTCTCCACTTTTGATCACTCAGGTCGATGATCGTATTTAACTTATCGATTATGGGTCCCTACCGTTTCCGAATAACTTTTTGACATGAAGTTTGCCACCATGAAGCGCCTTGGCCTCCGCTCTGGTCTGACTGCAGCAATGTTAGCCATATCCCTTTGTTTTTAATGCGTGATCGAACGACTCCTGAGTCTCTTGCGGCGTCAGCATGGCGAACCCTGTCAGCAGTAGCGCCAGCACTACCTCGGGAACAGACCCTGACACAGGAAATTGCGGATGCCTCGGCAGCCCAAGAGCGGGGCTATTATCTCCCGGATGAGGATGAGCGATTGAGAGACACCTACTCTCTCTATCTCGGCTTACGCACCTCGCTATGGGGAACCGTTCTCACCCTGAGGCCTTTGCTCGATGAGCGCCGCAACCCAGACTGGAGCCTGAGACTGCGCGTCTTCGGTCTGGCATTCTGCGCAACCGCCATGCTGATGCGCAGTGCAGGATTTATTGTAGACCTCGCAAAGGACCGTCCGGTGGTCTGGAAGAAACTTGACGAGGCCGAAGCACGCTTCGGCATCAAGGAGAAGAGCCTGACAGGGATCTATCGCAATTTCTCGTCCGCTCGCTGGATGTGGAGATACCATGAGGCGTGGCGCTTCTACGAAGCACACCGCGAGGAAATTACCGACGTCCTACAATCCTCCGGCATGGGAGTGCTGGCAGACTGGCTGCATGCCGAGGAACCTTTTTTTGAGAGTAGCCGGCGAGAGTTTATCAAAAGAAAGATCCGTTATCGAATACACGCCTTCAAACTCAGGCAGGTAGCCAGTTACAAGCGGGTCATGTTTCATCTTTTTCGTTTGAGTGGCAGCGCTATCGCAGACATGAAGCAACCCTTCATCCGAAGAACCCAGGCAGATCACAGGGTCAGCAGTGAAATATGCCTCACGACTGCCAGCAAACTTTCTCCCGGCGACGTCATAGTAACCCGTCACGATGACGCCATGAGCAACTTGTTCCTGCCCGGGTTCTGGCCCCATGTCTCCCTTTACCTGGGCAACTTAAAACAGCGCGACAACCTCGGCCTTCCGCCTATATCGTCACCTGAAACAGAGGTTCTTGAGGCAAAAAAAGATGGTGTTCTTTTCCGTCACCTTCCCGAGACATTAGGCGTGGATGCCTTCTTTGTACTTCGCCCCATCCTCGCAAACGCACCTATTCAAGAGGCTTTGAAGCGAGCCATCAGCCATGAAGGAAAGCTCTATGACTTTGTTTTCGACTTTCGAAAGGCAGACCGGTTGGTTTGCTCAGAAGTGATTTATCGCGCGTATCATGGCGTGGGGCCTGTCTCTTTTGAGCTGGTAAAACGAGCAGGGAAACTGGTTCTGTCTGCGGAGGATCTTGCTCGCCAAGCGCTCAAGTCAGGGCACTTCGAAGTCCTGTGCTGCTTTGGCTTGAAGGGGAACACCTTCATGGAGGGGCCGTTAGCGAATCAGAGGGTTTTCGAGACTTTAGAGTCGGACTGACAGACGAGACTCCACGTTGGTTCACCAGGCCTTGGAATCCTGACATTCTAGCAGCAGCACCAGAAATTCTCTCCCTCCTGATACCCCTGATCCACGGCTAACTTTCTCACCGTCTCCCGCCCCCCGGGAATACCTACCGCTCCGATAAGGGTAGAGTCCCGCCAGCGCTTTCCGAATTCTGCAGGACCTGCCACCTCTGCACCAGAGATCCGCTCTCCAACCCTGCGAGGGTTTACCTCAAAGAATCCATTCACTTGAACTCCTTGGACTTGGAGCAGGCGCGCGAGCCTCTTCCCAATTGGTCCTGCGCCACAAATAGCAACCCCTCGCTCAGCAACGCTCTCCTCAAGAGACAGGTGATGAGCCTTCATTTTCCATACCTGCTCCTCTGCATAGGATGGATGCGTCCGGGTCAACCGGCCAAGCCCATCTCTCCAAGAAAGAACGAGATCATCAACCTTACCTATTAGCATCTTCCTCCTCAGCATTCGCAGAAAAAGATCGTGATCCTCTGCCCATTCGCACCGTCGATATCCCGACACCTCATCCAAGGCGGCCCTTCTCACCATCATGGAGGGCTGAATCACTGGACATTCCACAAAACGTCCCCTCGCGATATCCTCTGCATTCTTCAGACTATTCACCCAATCGACATATCTTTGCATTCCTTCACCGACGGGATTGAGTAATCTTACCTTCCCACTAACTGCCGAAAACTGAGCATGAGAGGATAGAAAGTCCTCCTGCAAAGCCAACCGGTTGGGATGGGATATGTCATCGGAATCCATCCTCGCGATCAGAGGTGCTCTTGCTGCTCTCACCGCCTCAATAGAGGCCTCCGTGACCCCCCTGTGTCCACGAGCAAGAATTCGAATGCGAGAATCCTTGAAGCTATGCACAATCTCACTGGATGCATCCGTGCACCCATCCAGCACCACGATCAGTTCAAAAGAGGAACGTGTCTGATGAAGACAGCTTTCAATTGCCTCTGCTATGGTAGCACCAGCATTAAACACCGGCATCACGATCGAAATCGCGGGAGTATTCATCCTGAAAAAGTTTCGTCCATACCCCGGGCCTGCACGATTCCCTGTTCATCAACCACGATTACCATGGGCCGGCAACACACCTCACAGTCATAATCGAGATGAGCCGGACACTCCACCAGTGGAGGGATGGAAACCGCGAAATACTCAAAGCAACTCGGGCACTGCACTTCTCCCAGGCCTTCCATCTTACTGCTCTACTCTCAAACGCACCGACTCCCCGTGAGCATCTAGCCCCTCCATTCGAGCAAACTCCTGCACCACTGAGAGTGATTTTTTAACGGAAGCTTTGTCCATCTTGACGATACTCGTGCGACGCTGAAACTGGTCCGCCCGGAGGCCCGAGAACGACTTTCCTGCTCCCCCGGTAGGCAGGGTGTGACTAGGCCCCGCAAGGAAATCTCCTACGGCGATAGCGGAGATATTTCCAAGGTAGATCGCGCCCGCAGTTCTGATCTCACCAAGACGTCTTCTCTCGTCTTTCACCACAAGGGAAAGGTGCTCCGGAGCAAACTCATTACAAATCTTAATGGCATCATCGATCGATCGTACCAGCACTGCAAAGCCTGCTTTGCGCAGGGACTCCCCTATATATTCTGAACGAGAAAGACGTTTCAGCTGGCGAGCTACCTCCTTCTCCACCTGCTTCAGGAGACGGGAGGAATTTGTCACAAACCCCACCACGCTATCCCCACCATGTTCAGCCTGCGCGAGAAGATCCGCAGCAATACATACCGGATCTCCGCTTGAATCACTTATTACCAGCACCTCGCTCGGCCCTGGAAGGAGGTCGATTGATACCGCTCCAACCATCTGCCTCTTCGCCTCCACGACAAAGGCATTGCCCGGACCAAAGATCTTGTCGACTCGTCGCACACTTTTCGTTCCCATTGCAAGGGCTGCAATAGCCTGGGCTCCGCCAACCTTGAGAACCTCGGTCGCTCCTGCCTGACGGAGTGCATAAAGAAGATCCGGATTAACCTTCCTCGCTGGTCCAACGGGAGTTGCTGCGATAATTTCAGGCACCTTGGCTGCTTGCGCGAAGGCACCAGTCATCAGAGCTGTCGAAACCAGGGGGGCCTTCCCTCCTGGAACATAAATTCCCACCCGGTCAAAGGGAGTAAACCGCTCCCCCACTACCGCTCCTTCTGCATTCTTTCGCTTCCAATCCTTGCGCAGACTCTCCTTCGCAAAAGCATGAATATTCCGCCGAGAGGACCGGATCGCCCGCTTGGTTGCCGGCGCAACCACCGCCTCGGCCTCGGCGAATTCCTGTTCAGAGACAAACAAGCTTCCCACGCTCAGCTTCGCCTTGTCAAATTTCTTGGTGAAGTCAATCAGGGCCCGGTCTCCCCTCCTGCGCACTTCACCCACAATCCCTGCAACGACCTCTTCCAATTCTTGTGAAGGCTCGGCACGGCGGTCAAGGGAGCCCACGAACTTCTGGTAGCCTCGATCCTTGTATGTGATGACGCGCATGGACTTTCACTTACCTCTCTTCTGCTTCTTTTCAAGTGCCAAGCCTTGATTGCGTTTCTTACAGAGCCTTGGAGGGGACAGAATCCTTAAAAATCACTCTATAATGAGGTGGCACGGCATCATAGGGCCATCATACTCTGACCTGACGCTCTCCCGAGCATACCCCCCTCCGATTGGAACACCTCCCAAAGACACACAGTTAGATCCGGCAACAATGACCGAGCAGGAAACCCCGGTGACCCCAATGAGCAACTCCAGATTATCCCGAAGAAAGGCAAAACACCTCCCTCCTAGGATTCAATCTGATCCTTCACAGGGAGCCCCTGCCAACCCATCTGATCCCTTCATCTTCTGGAGTTCCGGCTCTCCCTGTTCGCGATGCGGAGACGTCTTTGTATTCGACGCATCCAAAATCCTCCGACCGCTTCAACCGATCCCTTGTACATCCTGCGGCAAAAACACGAACGCGCTCCTACTCTGGGCGATGATCAGTATTGCGGCGTATTTTGGCTCCTTAGTCTTACTGCTCATCTTCTTCCCAGAAACCGCACTTTCTCCGGCGATGAACCTTAAGGCGCCACTGGGATTCTTTGGCGTTCTGGGATTGATCGTTGCGCTCGCAGCTATCCTTAAATCAAAATTACAGCAGAAAGTCTCGATTAGGATCCATTCACTGTCGGCCGAGCTCGAGAGAAGACCGGAGGACATGGAGATCCTCGGCAAGGTTTTCTCTCTCTGCCGCTGGCAAGAGCAGCACGAACACGCTTTGAGAATCGCTGAATACGCTTCCCAGCTGAATCCGGACAATGCCGCTATCAGAAACCTGATTCAAACCTATCGTTCTACTTTAGGCATGCAGGGTTTGATACCCACGACAGGCCACGTCGCTCATTCCACACCATCAGCTACTCCTACCACTCCTACCACTCCT
>DFWB01000254.1:0-1624 GCA_002380675.1 Akkermansiaceae bacterium UBA4145 | reverse complement strand
CCACTCCTACCACTCCTACCACTCTACCACAAACTCCCTTCTTCTCTCCAGCCGACAAGCAGATCATCGCGAGAATTGAAGCATGGCACAGACAAGGGAGGAGCATGCAGAATCTGGGCATCGTGATCGTCCCTATAGCCCTAATACTGGGTTTTCTCTCAATGGTGATCACTTTCATGATGAGCGTTAATGCTCTCTGGGGGTGGATCCCTGCCCTCGCTCTTGCCCTCTGGGGTGTTCGGATGTCACGCAAACCGATTACCCCGCTGCCCCCCGGGGTCACCCCTCCTCTGGGTTACACGGTCCCAGACCCCCAGCTCGAAAAATAACGCCTGCAGAGGCTGGGCTGCAGCGGAAAGCTCTCCAGTTCTGGAGATCGCTTCGACTAATAATACGGTCGCAGCATGAGATAGACCACCGGCCCAGTCACCGCCACGTAAAGCCAGACTGGAAAAACCCGCGCCGCAATCCTGCGATGCTTAGCAGTCTGATTGGTAAATCCGTAAACGAAACTAAGCAAGATGAAGGGCAAGCTCACGGCAGCCAAGGCAATATGCGACAGCAGTATACTGAGATACACTGCTCGCATGGGTCCCGCTTCTGCCCTTTCCTCTTCACTGAGCTCTTTGTTCCCGTCAAGGTCCCCGTAAATGGTCTCCTGGGTCGTGAAATGGTAGCTCACATACGACAGGAGGAACAGGAGCGAACATCCCATCGCAACGTAGATCCAACGCTGATGCAGAAGAACCCGACCTTTTCTGATGCAGAGAAGAGCAAGGATCAGAGCCGCCGCCGCACCAGTATTCAGCAAGGCATGTAAGGGGGGAAGCACGTGCAGACTCACTCCCTCCGGCAGATCAATTTTGACCCGTCGCATCAATCCCACGAGAAAAAGGACCAGCGCCGTGACAATCCAGACTGCGATCTTCAGCTTCCTGGCAAGCGCCAGGTTCGCCCCGCGTTTGCGGCAGGCTTCCAACTCACTCATGGCTGCGCACCTGAGACAGTCCTTCTGCCGGCAAGCCCCTTCATAATAGATTGTCTGACGTCCTGATAGAAGCTCTCCCTGACGTTCTCCCCCTGTGAACGGGCAAACTGAAGATCCCGCTTCTTCACACACTGCCATCCATCAAACACCATCAGAGAACGGTCGTGAGAGTAACGAGTATTCGCAGGAGGCACCTTGTTCTTTACGACCTTCATGAATCCCATTTCCTTTTCGAGATACTCATGAATCACCTTCTCCTCACCTCGAACAAACCACCAGTTACTGCTGTCGGCGTCCACCGCACTGGCATAATCCTGTAATTGCTCTAGCTGGTCCGTTTCGGGATCTATGGAGATCGATACTACGTGGAAGTTATCCTCGTCTGAAAATTCCTTATAGAGACTTTTCAGATCTTCCGCAGCAGTTTCCAGACAGTAGGGGCAGGTCGCAAAAAAATTTGTCGCCACCCATACTTTGTCTTGGAGGTCTGCAAGGCTAACCTCCTTCCCTTCCTGATTTGTCAGCACGAGATCCTTGGCAAGACTCCCAAAATCCTCGGCCACTTCACCACCGGCGTCAGCCACAATGGGTGTGAACCTGCGCTTCCGTGATTCCCTCAGCCAGAAGGAGGTTCCA
>DFWB01000241.1:832-5528 GCA_002380675.1 Akkermansiaceae bacterium UBA4145 | reverse complement strand
TCAGAAATATCTCAACTTTGCGAAGCTCAATACTGGAATCGTAGTTACTCCGGGTATCGGACCCTCGGTTGCGACCTCCATAAAGCTCTGGGCGGCTAATGATGCCCCGGAACGTGATCCCGCCAGCTACGAAATTTATGGGACGAATGCCGTCCTTGATCAGGGCCCCTTTCCAGTCTCAAGTTTTGTCCTGATCACTTCGGGTGATCTCGATCTTCCAGGCAGTCGAAATCCCGGCGGCGGCGCCACCCTCAATGATGTCAATCTGCAGACGGTCGAATTTAACGGAAACGGAGCGACCTACACCTCCTACATGATCATTTTTCCCACCGTGAAGAATGCTGGAAGCGCAAACAGCATGCAGATCGCTGAGATCCAGCTTGATGGATCGGTAGGACTTCTGGGTGACTTCGATGGGGATGGCCTGTCTGATGACTATGAAAATGCCAATGGACTCGATGCAAATGATGACGGTAGTGTTGGGGAATCCTCTCCGGGTGCCATGGACGGCCCCAACGGAGCCCTTGGGGATCCGGATGGAGATGGCCTGAGCAACACGGAAGAGAGGGACCTTGGAACAGACCCCCAGGATGAAGACTCTGATCAGGATGGCCTTCCCGATGGAGTGGAAACCAGAACCGGAGTGTGGGTTAGCGAATCTGACACGGGTACTAATCCTCGGAATCCGGACTCTGATGACGACACCTTGCTCGACGGCGTGGAAAATCCATCACTGGCCTTCGACCCCGGCAATCCCACGTCTCAGCCAGGAACCAACCCCAACCTCGACGATACCGATGGTGATACTGTCTCTGATGGTGAGGAGGTAGCGGCTGGGCGAAATCCTACCTTTATGGATCCACTGCCACCTACCATTTTCATGCCAGGTGATACCATTCTTGGAGGAAGCATCACCAACAATAGATTCGAGATTGGGAACCCCGGAGGAGGGGAAGGAATAAACAGCTGGCCAGCCAATGAAGGGCCGGAGTTCGCCATCGACGGAGTGGGGCAAAAGTATCTCAACTTCGCCGAATTCAATAGCGGGGTTCTGGTTACCCCTTCGGGAGGACTCTCAGTTGCAAACTCCATGACCCTCTGGACGGCCAACGATGCCATCCCTCGTGACCCTGCAAGCTACGAGCTTTATGGAACGACAAGCGATGTGTCCGGAGCGGGTCCATTCGAGCTTGACCAGTTCACTCTCATCTCGTCCGGGGATCTTGCGCTTCCGGACTCTCGTAACCAAGGGGCGAATGCCGATCTCGACGAGGCGAACTCGCAGAATGTGTTTTTTAGTAATTCCGACGCCTACACCTCGTATCTCCTCGTCTTTCCAACCGTTAAGGACTCGGCCAATGCCAATAGTATGCAAATTGCGGAGATTCAGCTTGGTGGGCAGTTCGGCCCGGGGACTCCTCTGCGGTTCGAGGTTGAGGGCCTCGGCGACGATCTCGTTTTCACCTTCGACAGCCAAGCAGGCAAGGTTTACGACATCCTGACCTCAACTGACCCGGAAAACGAACCCAACCCTTCTTCTTGGACTGTCTGGCAGGAGAATATCAGCGCCACCCCGCCAGAAAACGTTGAGGTCTTTCTCCGGCCTTCCGACCCTACTCGCTTTTTCGTTCTCGTGGAAAAAGCGGCTCCTGCGTTCTTTGAGGAGGACTTCGAAAGCGGAGCAGAGGGATGGACCTCTAGCGTCAATGACGCAGTCGGCGCGACCCTCTGGGAACTGGGAAGCCCTAATGCGAGCACTGGCCCACTCAGTGGTGCAGATGGTTCCTCGAGCGCTTTCACTACCAATATTGGAAACTATGGGTTGAATTCAGATATTGCTCTGCGCTCGCCAGTCATCGACCTCACTGCGGAGGGGCTCACCGGGGCTACTCTCAGTTTTCAACAGTTTCGTGATGCCGATGGGTTCGGCGATACGGGCACTGTCAGGGTCCTGCGATCCGCAGATTTAAGCGAATTGTTTACATTCGATGCGGATCTTAATTCGTTCGATGTCGAGTGGACCGAGTTCAGTGCGCTCCTGCCAGCCAGCGCGATTGGCGATAGCATTATTATCGAGTTCCAATTTATCAGCGACGATACTGCTGACGACTTCAGTGGGTGGTCGATCGACAATGTGGAGATCAACGTGGAATAGCGGAACTCGGTCCGGATCTCTCCGATGGCCTGATTACGCGGATACGGGCCTGAAGCCGTGATCAAGAAGAGGGGAGGGCTTTCACGCCTCCACCCCTTTGCCCTCCATTACTCTAATAGTCGACGCAAACCCGCAAGGGGAGGTATTACAAAATGGAGCGTTCTTTATAACGCAGCTCTACCTGTGGGCTTAATCGGTAACCGGTAGGCTTGTGGCTCCCGGGCGAGGCATGGTAGTTTTGAGATATTATGAAAAGAGCGCTCTTGGTAATTTCGGCGTGTTTGACGGTGGTAGTTGGCGTGGCTTCTGCCCAGGTTGCCTCGCCTGACAATATTTCTCTGGGTCTTCTCGGGGATGGAAACAGTGCTCTGGATTTCAATACCTTTGGCTCAGTCATTGATACAGAGCTGGGGCTGTTTGCTGCGAATGGCGCCCTTCTTGCAGAGAATGACGATACAACCAACCTTCAGAGTCAAATCGATATTCCTTTTGGGCTCCCGGTCGGGACGTATTATCTCGCGGTTGGGCGGTTTGACACAGTTTTTGGAGATGGCTTCTTCGCGAATGGGCTCAGTGGAGGCGACTTCATCTTGAACTATGGCGCAGGGCAGACAACCGGAGGAACCATTGGAGCAGTCGGTGTGGTGTGGTTCTCGTTCGAGATTGCTACGGAACCGGAACCGGATCCAGAGGCGCTGACCTTGTCGAGTGTTGAGCTCAACAGAAACAGGCTCACGATATCGTGGCGGACTAACAAAGGCGTCAGCTACCGGGTGCAGCGATCGAGCGATCTGCAAAGTTGGACGGATGTTGGTGCAGAGCGACTTGGAAATGGAAATTCCTTGAGTCACACACAAGCATTGAATGCCGAGAGCGCATTCCTCAGAGTGATAATTCCATAACCCCAACCCCATGCTCGACGAGGTGGCGAAGAAAGAAGCGTCACTCCGGGAGGATCTTGCAGAAGGGAAAAAGAGCGGAGTGACCGAAATGTAATCTTTTGCTCAAAGGGTTGTGGTTCGATTTTGTCTATCTGTTCCTCTGGCTGTAATCAGCGGGTCTGTTGCAGCGTCAACTCCCACGGCTAATGTCTTAAGGGTTGCTTCTCATAGACTTCTTTAGGCCAACGCAGAGTGGTCAATGGCAATCACCGTATTCTTCTCGGCCCTATGCTCATGTCGGGTTTGCCCTGCCCGAGGATTGATGATGAGAAAAGAATGTAGATCTTGTAGGATAAGACTCCCATGAAAAGAATTCGTAAATGCTGCCTGCTTGAAACCCTCTTGCTGATTTGCACCTCTGCGAGTTTATGCTTCGCGGATAAAGATGCGGTGACGCTTCGGGTGGCGGCCTACAACGTCGAGTTCAGCAAGAGCGCGACGGCCGAGCAAATCGGGGAAATGTTCAAGCCGTTCAATCTCGACGTGATCGGATTTAATGAGGCCCCCGATGGGCATTGGACCAAGCGGGTCGGCAAAGTGCTGGGTATGGGGCACAGCTACGTGGGCAAGATTTCATCGGCTAATCACAAGGATAAATATAAGACGATCCTGAGCCGCTTCCCACTCGAGGAGACTGGGGAAATTTCCTTGAAAGGAGTGGGCTGGAATCCCGCCTCTGCGGTGAAAGCTGTAATCCGTAAGGGTGGCATTCCGATCACCTTTTACTCCCTCCATATTTGCGGTTCCAAGAGGGACAAGGGGCATGCGCACTTCCTCGCCACAGAGGTTCTGCCGAAGGAGAAGTCTAAGCGCGTGATCGTTGCCGGGGATTTCAATAATCGGGTCGGAGATGATTCGCTAAACTTCGTCGAAGGGGCAGGCATGAGGCCGACATGGAAAGATTTGAAAATCGAGCTCTCTCAGAACTTCAGTTATAACGCCTTAGCGCCGGAAAAGCAGGCGGGAGTGATCGACCACATTTTCTACAAGGTGTCTTCGGGAGCGAGGGCAACAGACGGTGGAATTATCGAGCTGAAGAAGCCGTTATCAGACCACAAACCGGTCTGGGCGGAACTAGTGTTTCCTCGATAGATCAGAGCCTGTTGGGAACACCCGACAAGGCGGGAAGGCCTTTCACTCAACTACAAGTGAGAGTCAGAGAGGTCCGATCTATATTTTGCCCCGAGTTATAGTCGCTCTCCAGGATCAGGCATGGGTCTGCTTATGTTTGCTTTCTCCATCCACCTAATTTCGTCCTTCAGGTAGACAGTGTCTTTTGCCAAAAGGAACCATTCTGTGCGATATTCGCCGGGGATGTCGGGATTCAGCTGATATTTTCGAATTGTCACTGTGTCGACAGTGATCTCTACGATCCAAGCCTGTTGTTCGCGGCCACGACTCTCTCCATTTGATTCTCCTCGAAGTGAGAAGGCCACCGCCTGACCCCGCTTGAGGCCACGGGTGGGGTCGCTGGTGCATCCAGAAAAAGACAAGAGAGACAGCAGTAACGCCATGAGCAAAAGCAACCTCATTCTACGGTCCCAATCTTCAAGGAGCGGTCAACCAGCGGGGGGAGGAGATGCCACGCGGTTAGCGGTGT
>DFWB01000241.1:0-482 GCA_002380675.1 Akkermansiaceae bacterium UBA4145 | reverse complement strand
CTTCGAGAGGTGTTTATCCGGCTGCTAAAGGTAGGAGCGCGAGATGCTTCTCTGATTGGCCAAAGTGCTACTTTTTCTCCACTGCTTCCTTCTCAATCTCTTCGGGCAAGACCTTGCCACGATTCTTTTTTCAGGTCCCAGTTCATGTTGCGGCTTTTTTGGGGGAGGTGGCTCCATCATGAGAATCACCACAGCCAGACAGCGCCAAAAGCAATGGGAGTGTAAGAATGGCGACTAGTGTTTTCATGGTATGACTCATAGTCCTCCCTCCTTTCCTGTCAAGATTGAGTGGTTTGCCTAGCTGCCAGATTTCAAGGGTTGCTCTCTGGCGACTCACGGAGGCTTTTTCGCTACCGAGAGCATATCAGGTGAGGTGGTTACAACGATCCTGGCCTGGGCCGCAACAGCCTTTTATTGCGAGTTGGGGCCCGCCTCAATTGTTACCGGGGTAAGTAAGCATGCCGTGATAATTCCTCGTTGAG
>DFWB01000243.1 GCA_002380675.1 Akkermansiaceae bacterium UBA4145 | reverse complement strand
ATGAAAGTTTCTGTAGAATTGGACCACCTCCTGAACGGCCTCCTCCACATTATCCGTCACGCGGAACAGATGGTGATCATTCTCCGAAATCATGCCGAGTCGACCCAGATGCTCATCAACGAACTGCTTCCAGAACTTCCAGTATGTCCCACCGGGTGCGTCGAGGAGAACGATAGGATAAATTGAGGCTTTGCCCGTCTGGATCAGAGTCAGAGCCTCGAAAACCTCATCCATGGTGCCAAACCCTCCCGGGAGTCCAATGGCTGCATCTGCCTCCTTCACAAACGATAACTTCCGGGTGAAGAAATAATTGAAATTGATGAGCTTCGTATCTCCTTCAATAAATTCGTTGGCAGAGGCTTCAAAAGGCAAGGCGATGTTGAGACCGAAACTCTCTTCCCGTCCTGCACCTTCATTCCCCGCTGCCATAATTCCAGGACCTGCTCCGGTAATTGTCATGAACCCCTCTTCCTTCATCCTGCGTGAAAATTCTACCGCGGTCTGGTAGGCCGGCTCCTCCGGCTTGGTCCGGGCAGATCCGAAGACGCTGACTTTCCGCCGGTCCTGGTATGGGTGAAATACCTCGCTCGCCTCCCGCATCTCCTTAAGCGCCCGATTCATTAACTTGAAATCACCTCCCGTAACTGCTCCCCCACAGGCAATCCGCACCCCGGTAATCATCATCTCTGCAAGGAGGCAATGATTCCCGTCAGTGCTAATCTGCTCCGCCATCTTCAGGATCTCCTTATCTAGGCTCTTGTTTCCAGTTGATCCTACATATGAGCAGGAATCAGAGGGGATTATTCCCCCCGTAAAATCCCTGTTTGGTGGAACCTTTGCCGGGGACACACGATTCTTCATGAATAGACGGTAATTCTAAAACACGGTTTCCCAAACCAAATTCGCTTCCGGCAGAACCAACCTGGTGACACCAGATGGAAATGCCCTTGCATCCAAGCATCAGCGCAACCACGTTTCTCCCGTGCCGACAAAAAGAACAGATGACCTGCGCATCGGGGCGATCGACCCCCTGATATCGCCGGCGGTCCTGTCCTACTACCTGCCTACGACCAGGGAAGCGGCCGATCTCGTCCACAATGCCCGTGTGGGCGCGGAAGCTATTCTTGGAGGCGAGGACGACCGATTGCTTGTGGTCATCGGCCCATGTTCAATTCATGACCCATCCGCCGCACTTGAATACGGCTCTCGCCTCAGGCCGCTCATCGAACAGTTCTCTGAAGATCTTCACATTGTAATGCGGGTCTATTTTGAGAAACCCCGAACCACCGTTGGCTGGAAGGGTCTCATCAATGATCCTCATCTTGATAACTCATTCGATATCAATCGTGGATTACGCATTGCCCGCGAACTCCTTCTCGAACTCGCTGCCCTGGGAGTCCCCGCCGGAACAGAATTCCTCGATACCATTTCTCCCCAGTACATTGCCGACCTCATCGCGTGGGGAGCAATCGGAGCCCGCACTACTGAGTCACAAATTCATCGGGAGCTGGCCTCTGGACTTTCCATGCCGGTAGGATTCAAAAACGGAACCAGTGGATCTAACCAGATTGCCCTCGACGCAATCGGAGCCGCTCGCGAATCTCACCACTTTCTCTCGGTGACCAAGCAGGGCGTCTCCGCCATTGTCACCACCGCCGGCAATAAGGCTTGTCATATGATTCTCCGAGGCGGAAGAGACGGTCCTAACTACGACCCAACAAGCATCGCCGGAGTGGAATCTCAGCTCAACGAAGCAGGACTAACCCCACACCTCATGGTTGACTGCTCCCACGGAAATTCTCAAAAGGATTACCGGAAGCAGCCTGAGGTTGCCGCGGAGCTCTGCGGCCAGATCGCCGAAGGATGCCGCTCGATCGCGGCGGTGATGATCGAATCCAACCTTGTGGAGGGTAATCAGAAACTTGGAGATGACCCCGCCTCGCTCGTCTATGGGCAATCAGTCACTGATGCCTGTATCTCGTGGCAATCCACTGAATCAGTCCTGAAGGCTTTTTCAGAAGCCGTCAGAGCCAGGCGCAATCGATAGTCCGGTCAGCCTCAGTCCAGAAAGACAATTTTTCCCGCAGCGCCATCCTGGCCTCCCTGCTCCTCGGCCTCCATGCGTGCCTGTGCGGCGTGCTGCTCGGGAGAACAGGAGGCATCAATCGGAGCATCTGGCTCAGCCTCACTGCCCTTAATCAGCCCATTCTCAACCATCCAAGCTTCTACTTCTTCGCCACTGACGTCGGGTAGCATCTTGCCGTTGATCTCGACACAGGGCGAAAGTGGCTGTCCCGTCTTCTGCTCCATCTCCCAGCGAAACGCCGGGTTGGCGATAATATCCTTCTCATCATATTCCAGCTCATACTTCCGCATGATGGCCCTTACTCCTTCGCTCCAACCGCAATAGGTCTTGAGGTAGCAGGTAATCTTTGGGGACTGATCCGCTGTTTCGCTCATATCTTGGCGCCCATCTTACCCCGACTCTTCCCCGTCGCAAAATGCATTTTTTTAAATTTGCACTCTCGCTCCGAACTAAACTACTCCAAGCTCCCTACTGAGAGTTGGCATGACGCGCCCGACCATTGTTATCAACTTCGCCATCAGTGCTGATGGGAAGATTTCCACTGTCAACAGGGACCCATCCCAGTTCACCTCTGCGCAAGATCACAAGCGTCTCTTGGAAATACGGAAGCGGGCAGACGCTTTACTTGTCGGACGGGGCACCTTGGAGGCGGACAACATGTCGATGACAATCCCAGCGGAAATGCAGCCACAACGTCAACCCCTGCGTTGTATTGCGTCACGCTCTGG
>DFWB01000004.1:7459-7806 GCA_002380675.1 Akkermansiaceae bacterium UBA4145 | reverse complement strand
CCTTCCGCGAGGCGACAACTCTGCTTTGGGATTGTTCAGGGCTCTTCCTACGAGGACTTACGAGCTACCTCTGCACGGGACCTAGCCATGCTGGATTTCGACGGCTATGCCGTTGGGGGAGTTTCTGTCGGCGAACCAGAGGAGGAAATGTTTCGTGCGGTCGAGCACAGTGAGCCTTTTCTTCCACCAGAGAAACCCCGTTACGCGATGGGACTCGGCACTCCTCCTCAAATGCTTGAAATGATCGCTCGGGGGGTGGATATGTTCGACTGTGTCCACCCAACCCGATCGGCCCGACACGGCCTCGCATTCACAAACGATGGACCGATTCATATAAAGAATGCCCG
>DFWB01000004.1:3624-7079 GCA_002380675.1 Akkermansiaceae bacterium UBA4145 | reverse complement strand
TTTTCCCGCGCTTACCTGCGCCATCTCTTCAAGGCCGGAGAAATGCTGGCTTTACGATTGCTTTCTTTTCACAATCTTGATTTTTACCTCCGCCTCGTGCGTAATGCACGAAAGGCTATCAGCGAGGGTCAATTTGAGGAATTTCGTTCCTCTTTCTGCGAACGCTACAACCACAAAAGAACATGAACTGTTATTCCATCATCGCCGCTGCTCCCCCCCAGACACCCGGCGGCCAAGGCCAGAATCCTCTCGGAAGCATGTGGGTGATGCTCATTCTGATGTTTGTGATCATGTATTTTCTGATCATCCGGCCTCAGAGCAAACAGCGGAAGGAGCAGGCTGCGAGAGTGGCCTCCCTTTCCAAGGGGGACAAAGTCATCTCAATCGGTGGCATTCATGGAACGGTCCATCACATTTCAAAAACCACAGTTACTGTGAAACTCTCCGAGAACGTCTTCGTCCCTTTTGAAAAGGATGCGATCCGATCGGTGACCAAGGTTGGAAATTCCTCGAAGCAGGATAGCTCTGAGGAACAGGCAGACGCGGGGGAAGAGTCCTAGACTTTGCCTACTCGTCGCTCACTCGATGCCTCAAGCCTCCTCATTGGCCGGATCTCTCGTTGCATTGGGCTGCATCACCTTGACGTGCTGCAAGCCAAAGGAGGAACTGAATTACGAGGCCATCCTCTCGGTCCCTCCCGACGATCAGACGACCTCTCCATCGTCTCTTGTCGAAGAACTGACCGCACGCGCCGAATTGCTCGGTCTACCAGCAAGAGTCCGCACAACGGAAAGATCTGCCCGTCTTCTCGAAGTCCAGCTCTACGGGACGGATCGAGACGACGCCTTGTCCCGTCTCGACCGCCTGTGCGTGAGTGGAAAAATCAGTATCAGAGCCATCCACGATCGGAGTGCCTACATCACTGATATCGCCTCCAAGAACCCCTCTCAGCTCCCTTCGGACCACCAAATTCTCCTCTATGACGCCCAAGGCAAAGGAGGCCCAAACGGACAAAAATTAGCCGTCGCACGGGCTGAGATCCTCAATAATTCGCATGTTGAGAGCGCCCTTGCAACCCCGGACGGCGACAATATGGTGCATATCTCACTCACAGACAAAGGATTACGCAGGATAAGGTCCGCAACTGAAAAAATGCAAAAAGGCCGCTCCCGACTTGCCATCATCTACGATGAACGGATTATCAGCGCCCCGGTGGTCGCTGAAGAATTGTGGACTCCAGTAACACTCGAGGGGTTCAACTCCTTCGAGCACGCTGAAAGTCTGGCCACCTCACTCAACAAGCCCCTTTCCTCCAACCTGCTGATCGAATCACTCATACCGCTTGCGCCTCAGGCCAAGTAAGCTTAGCGGCCTCTAACCCCACCGCCTTTAACCAATGCAACCTACGATCGTTTTTCTCTCCGGCCTGTTCATTCTGGCTCTCCTTTTCTGGTACCTTGCCAGTGATGATATCAGCCGCAAGCGCAAGGTCGGAACCGTTCTGATCCTCGGCATCATCGTAATGTGCGGATGGTCCCTTTCCCCAAGGACTGAAACTTCGGAGTTTCTCGCAGGCGACATCACTGAGATGACTGATGGGACCGGCTACGAACTTTCTGTCACGGCAATTCTCGCCAAGGACGGGAAAGGTGAAGAGCTTGAGATGGAGCAGGACACTCTCGATACGAGGCTCAAAAGTCTTCAGGCAAAATTAGACCTTCAGGAGCGTGGCGTAACATACTCCTCATCCCTGCCAAACCTTATCACCATTACGATGCCGGGATTCTCCAAGGAGGATGCCGAGGAGGTCGCTTCCCAGGTCGAACAGTCAGACCCAGTCGCCTCTCTGAAACCCGGTATCGACCTTGCAGGTGGCGCATCCTTCACCCTCCAGGTCCAGCCCAAGGTCCGCGAGGACTCAGAGGAAGCCAGCGATGCAGACGCTGATGCTTTCAGTGTCACCTCGGATTCTATCCAGCAGGCGATCAAGACCCTCCGGGGGCGACTGAACCCGGACGGGACCAAGGACATGCTTATCCAGCCTCAGGGGCAGGACATGATCATCATCGAGATGCCCGGAGTCTCGGAGGAAGAAGCAGCAGGAGTACGCGAAATCATCCAGAAACAGTCCGTCCTAGAACTGCGTAAGGTACACTCCGACAACAACGACAAGGCTCCAAAAGTTGCTGCCAATGAGGCGGTCGTACCCGGATACAAGCTCTTTACTCGCAACTACACGGATGACCGGGGAGAACCTCGAAGCGAAGAGCTACTCCTGGAGAACCGTAATAAAATCGAAGGGAAGCACGTCAAGAGAGCTTCTCCCGATCTCGGCAGGTCCGGAGTCGTGCAGGTCACTCTTACCAATGCTGGTGGAAAACTGATGCGGAATCTCACCGCTGGCATGACCCATGGCGTGGACCGTCTGGCCGTGGTTCTTGATGGAGAAGTGGACAGCGCACCCGTGGTGCAGGCCATGCTCGATAGGAATTTCATCATTCAGGGTGTCGGTGACGCAGAGGAATGCCGCAACCTTTCCGCGACCTTGATGAATCCTCTCGAGAATCCACTCAAGATTCTGAAGGAGTCCACCGTCACCGCGCGTCTTGGCGCCGCCACTGTCAGTCAGGGTATCCTGGCCGGCATCGCAGGCATCTCCCTCACGATTCTCTTCCTTGGGATTTACTATCGTTTCGCAGGGATCATCGCCTTTATCGGACTCACCGTAAACGTCCTCATTCTCTTTGGTGCCATGGCGATGTTTGAATTCACCTTCACCCTGCCCGGCATCGCGGGCATCATTCTCACTATCGGTGTCGCGGTAGACGCTAACGTGCTCATCTACGAGCGTCTCCGTGAAGAGCGTGCTGCTGGCAAATCCCTGTTTGCGGCAATTCAGGCTGCCTACGAGAAAGCATTCACTGCCATTTTCGATGCCAATATCACTACATTGATTACCGCCATCATTCTCTTCTGGCGGGCCTCTGGAACCGTCAAGGGATTCGCAATCACCCTTACCATTGGAATTCTGGCCTCCATGTTTGCGGCTCTCGTTGTCACTCGGGTCGCCTTCTGGTGGACCTCGCGAAACTCGGAGAAGAGCTCTCGTGATGACAGTCGCAAGTTAAAATTCATGAGTAGCTTGGTTCCGCGTCAGACCCTGAACTTCATGGGAATGCGCAAATCAGCCTTTACGATCTCTCTTATCTTCCTTGCAGGCAGCCTGATCATGGTCGGCGCGAAACGTGGAAACGCTCTCGGCATTGATTTCGCCGGTGGCGCACTGATCCAGTTTCAGACCCAGCAGGAGATCGTGCCGGAGGCCGAAGCAACTGCCGCACTTGCCGGCCTCGACCTCAAAAAGGATCCCATCATTCAGAACGAAACCCTCCCCGCTCCGGACAAATCGCAGATTCTCTCCATTCGCTGTGCCGACGAGGATGCCGAGATGATTG
>DFWB01000004.1:0-3238 GCA_002380675.1 Akkermansiaceae bacterium UBA4145 | reverse complement strand
GCAGCTGCTGAGGCGGCATGGAAATACGATTCCTCCCGTGATACGGTGGAAGCCAGCCTCGGAGCGGACTTTCTCAAGAATTCGCTGATTGCCCTTGGCCTTGGCCTCATCGCCATTCTCGCCTACATCACGATAAGATTTGAATTCTCCTTCGCGATGGGTGCTTTCGCCGCACTGTTCCATGATATCCTGATCTGTATCGGAATTGTGATCGTTCTGGGCCAGGAACTTACCCTGATTCACGTGGGAGCGTTCCTGACCATTGCTGGATACTCCATCAACGACACCATTGTCGTGTTCGACAGAATTCGGGAATCGCTTAGGATGAAACGAGGCGACGTAGAGGAGGTAATGAATATTGCTATCAACGCCACCCTTTCCCGCACAATCCTGACCTCGGCTACCACCTTCATCACCGTGCTGGTTCTCTTCATCTTCGGTGGTCCAGCCCTCAAGACCTTTTCACTCGCCATCATGGTGGGGGTAGTCGTTGGAACGTATTCCTCGATTTTCGTGGCATCTCCAATCGTCCTGATCTGGAGCCGTAAGCGGGGTGTCAACCTTCGCCGGGAATTGCTGGATGCCAACCTTGAGGCTCAGGTGAACCCGGCACGGGGATAAGTTGTTCCAAGGGTTCGCATCCTTCGGAAAACTTTGCCCAATCGAAGGCTGCGGCCCCGAAACCGTCCCAAAACTCTGGAAATTCTCTCTGCCCTTTGCTAGCGTCAGGAAGCCCTGACAATGCATCGCCGCCCCTTCCTTTTCCTTTCAGTATTGCTTCTTCTGGCTTGCCCACCAGCCTTCACCCAAGAAAGGCCTTCCTCACCAAAAGGCGGAGAGGCGTTGCTTACGGGCGAGCAGCATCCTCCTAAGGATGATGGGACCAGAGTCTCCGTCCTTGGATACCATGAGTTCTCCTCTTCTCTGGCGCCCTCGCAGATGCGCATAAGGACGGCAACATTCAAAAAGCAGATGGAGGCCCTGAAATCTCTCCGACTGCCGGTTATTTCACTGCAGGATTTTCTGGAGTGGAAGAAAGGAACAAAATTCATCCCCCCTCGCGCGGTGATGATCACTATTGATGACGGATGGAAATCGGTCTACACGGAAGCATTTCCGATTCTGAAGGAAAACAAATTTCCCTTCACTGTCTACCTCTACAAAAACTATGTCGACGGAGGTGGACGGGCTCTAACAACCCCGATGATCAGGGAAATGCAGGAACACGGGTGTACAATTGGTAGCCACTCCGTCTCCCACCCCTTCCCGGGAACGGTCAAGCACCATGCGCGAAAGGGAGAAGCTGCCTACCTGAAATTCCTCAGGCGAGAATTCGGCGATTCCAAACGCTTTCTCGAAGAACGGTTCAGCCAGCCAATCACTACCTATGCTTACCCGGGAGGCTACTTTACCGAGGCGATGTATCCGGTCGCAGCAGAATGTGATTACGAATACCTCTTCACGGTCTTACCCGGGAAGATTCGGAGAGGACTGGATAATCGGCGCCTACCTCGCTATATTATTCATGGAAATTCTGATCTTCACTTTGAACAGGCCACCACCTTTAAAGCGCTCCGTGGCGCAGAGGCATTAACTGGAGTAGTGGTTCAAACCACCCCGCACCCTGTAAAACCCGAACCTGGGAGCAGAATCGAATCACGGCTCCCCGTGATCACCGCTGATCTGTCCGGGGTGGAGAATCTTAAACCGGACTCTGTCGTTATGAGGGTCTCAGGCTTCGGCAAAGTGGACCATGAGTATGATCCCGCTTCTGGCCAAGTGAGCTGGACAGTTGACCGCCGGCTCCGCCACAGGGTTTGTGAGATCAACGTCCAATGGCAGATTGCAGGTCGCACCAAGCTTGAGGCTCCCATGCGCTGGAGCTTCCTCATAGAGAGAGAGGCAGCCTATCAGGTGGGAGCTGGAGAATAGACGGACCCTATCTTAATTATTGAGTTATTCATTCGGAGGGGACACAACCCCCTTGAGACGCTCTTCGTTCCATAGAAATCAACCTCGCCGGCAAACAGTATGTTCTCCTCACTTTCTGACACCTTAGACAAGACCTTCCGGAACCTCAGGGGCGTAGGGCGTATTTCTGAAAAGAATATCTCAGACGCCCTTCGTGAAATTCGCCTCGCACTATTGGAAGCTGATGTCGAATACAAGGTAGCTCAGACCTTCATCGAGGGCGTAAAGAAAAGGGCAGTTGGCGAAGATGTTCTCAAGTCTATCAAGCCGGGAGAGCAAATCGTTAAAATATTCCATGACGAACTTACCGCTCTTCTTGGTGGTGATCAGGCTCCTCTGAACCTGAACCCCCCGGCCCGCATCCTACTCTGCGGCCTGAACGGGGCCGGCAAAACCACCACCGCAGGAAAACTTGCCCTGCGCTTGAAGAAAGAAGGGCGACGACCCCTGCTGGTTGCATGTGATCTTTACCGCCCCGCAGCGATCGATCAGCTGGCCACGATCGCTGAACAGATCGAGGTCCCCTGCTACACCCCTGAGACGGGAGAAAAAGACGTACTCAAGGTCGCAAAAGCAGCCTTAAAATGGGCCGATCAGCAGTCAGGGTCCTGCATCATCTTTGATACCGCCGGTCGACAGGAAGTAGATGATAGCCTCGTTAAAGAACTTAAGAAGCTCCACTCCCTCCTCAAGCCTGGTGAAACCCTTCTTGTTGCAGATGCGGCAACAGGCCAGCAGGCAGTGAAGGTCGCTCAGACCTTTGATGAAGCAGTCGGCCTTAGCGGCATTGTCCTGACCAAGCTTGATGGTGACGCACGAGGTGGCGCGGCTCTCTCCATGAGGGCAATCACGGGGCGCCCAATCAAGTATGTTGGTGAAGGAGAAAAGCTGGATCAGCTGAACGAATTTCATCCAGACCGCATGGCCGGGCGGGTCCTCGACATGGGGGACACCATCACGATGGTCGAGCAGGTTGCCGAACATCTCGACGAGGAAAAGGCCGCCAAGGCCGCGCGCCGGCTCGAGAAAGGGCGCTTTGACTTCAACGATTTTCTTGAGCAGATGAAAATGCTCCAGAACCTTGGCCCCCTCGAAGGGCTCATGGGAATGCTTCCAGGATTCAACAAGATCAAGAAACAACTCCCGTCTGGAGCTCTCGACCCAAGTCGCATCAAGCACATGGAAGCGATTGTCCTCTCAATGACACCCAAGGAACGTAGTCGCCCCGAAATCATCAAGGGAACCCGCCGCAAGCGTATCGCGGGGG
>DFWB01000053.1 GCA_002380675.1 Akkermansiaceae bacterium UBA4145 | reverse complement strand
TGTCGCGCATATTGATCACGGTGCCGACCTCGGGACCGTTGTCGCTGGAGACGATCACAAGAGTCTCCTTGGTGAGGTTGAGGTCCTCGAGCTTCTCGAGGAGTTTCCCGACGATGTGATCGAACTGGAAGATGAAGTCTCCGTGCGGTCCTGCCTTGGTCTTTCCCTTGAAGTCCCTCCCGGGAAAGGAGGGCAGGTGAACCGCTTGCAGCGAGTGAAAGAGAAAGAAGGGTTTCTCGGGAGTTTTTTTGGCGTGGGTGTCGAGGAACTGGAGGCTTTTCTCAAGGAATACCATATCGACTTCCTCGAGGTCGAAATTGGGGGCCACCAAGCCCGGTCGGCAGTCAAAGGACCACGCGTGCTTGGGGAGCTTGCTCTTGTCGACCAGCTGGGTGGGTGGAACAGGGATCCGGTCATTCTCCATAAAGGCGTAGAGCCAATCCGTGGTGGGACAGGAGACCGTTCCAAAGAAGTGATCGAAGCCGCGGTGGATAGGGCCGTCGGGAACTGGTCGGCTGTAGTCGACCCTGCGCACGGCCTCGAGACCGTTCTTGTTAATGGCTTCGCCGTTGTTGTCGAAGAAGGTCATCCCGATATGCCATTTGCCGAAGAGAGCGGTGGTGTAGCCCTGTTGCTGCAGCATGGCAGGGAGGGTCAGCCGGTCCCTCTCGATCAGGCAGGGCCCCCCAACGCCGGTGAAGACGCCACGGTAATTCAGACGAAAGGCCATGCGCCCGGTCATGATGCTGTAGCGGGTAGGCGTGCAGACCGTGGAGGGGCTGTGCGCATCGGTGAAGAGCATGCCATCGCGGGCGAGCTGGTCGAGATGCGGGGTTGGGACCTTGCTCTCCGGGTTGTAGCAGCTGACGTCTCCATACCCAAGATCGTCGGCAAGGATGAAGAGGATGTTGGGCTTGTCCCGGGCAGAGATCCAAGGCGTAAGGCTGAGGAAAAGAAAGAGAAATAGGATTCGCATGAAGGTCTTGTGTGGAATGGGAAGTAGGGCGGTCAAGTCGCGTTTCTTCGATTTTTTAGATCGGGTGGGAGAGAAGATCCTCCGAGGTTATGGCAAGGGGGCCTAGACCGGGTTGAGGAAATCTGTCAGACCAAGGGTGATGAATAGTGAATGGATTGATGTGACCGTGCCTCTGGAGAATGGGATGGTGCACTGGGAGGGAGATCCCGAGGTGAAAATTTACCGGCATTTCAAACTGGGGGTGGATGATATGCCGTGCAATCTAACCAAGCTCGAGATCAGTGCTCACACCGCGACCCACATGGACGCCATGTGTCACTTCATCCCTGGTGGAGCCGGAATGGACGAGATGCCACTAGAGGCCACCATCGGCCCCTGCCGGGTTATCGGGATGGAGGTGAAGGATCAGATCATGCCCAGCGATCTCGAGGGTCTGGAATTCCAGCAAGGGGAGCGGATCATTTTCAAGACCCGCAATACACCTGGGAGCTGGGAGATGGCGCCGAAGTTTGACCGGGACTTCGTCTCCATCAGCGAGTCAGCAGGTCGGGTCCTTGCCGATGCTGGAGTGATGACCGTCGGGGTGGATTATCTCAGCATTGGTGGATTCGGAAAGGATGTGGTGGAGGTTCACAAGGTTATGCTCGGCGCAGGGATCTGGGTGATTGAGGGGCTCTGGCTCGCGGATGTTGAGCCAGGGGACTACGACCTCGTATGTCTGCCACTCAAGATCAAGGGGGCGGATGGGGCTCCTTGCCGGGCCCTGCTCAAACCGCGTTAAAGATCAGGGGTGCTTGGTAAGATTCATCAAAACGGTTACTTCGTCCGCGTCACCCGGAAAAGATCGCCGCCGCCCGGAGGCAGTTTCACGGTAAGGTTCGTCTTGCCCGTGGCTGGACCATAGGCCTTCTCCCAGCTTCCGCTTTTTCGATCAAGGCGCTCTACGAGAGAGACGGAGCTGTCGATGGTGAGGCGGCTGGTGCGCTCCTCCGCGATGTCGCTGTTGACGGTGAGAAAATAGGGGCGGTTCTCCTTATTCTTGAACATGCCGAGGACGAGGTGCTCCTCGGAACATTGGATCCAGTGATCCTCGGGGAATTCGGCCGCTCCCGGGGCCTCGGGATGAAAAGGCTTGGTGTGATAGACTCCTGTGGACTGGAGTCTCGCTAGAGTGGGTCCGAGTGGTTGAATGTCACGGGCCACCTCGGCGAGGGGCGGAACGTTGACACGGGGCACAATCTTTCCATCTACCAGCACCGGTTTGTCGTCCTTCTTCTCGTAGCTGAACATCCAGGGAGGCCAGAAGTGGAAGGCCTGAACCCCATAGGCGAGGCTGGTATACATGGTATGACGAATCTGGGGGAGAGAGACTCCCGCCCCGACACAGCGCATGGCGGGAATTCCGTTTTTTCTGGCCAGTTCGCAGATGGAGCGGAGGTAGATATAGCGCCGGTCGGGATAGCGGCGTCCGTCCCAGTGATAATGATAGTAGTCCAGAATCATCGGCTTCACGGTGTCGACAAATTCGTAGTATTCTCCCCAGATGGCCCGGTTGATGAAGATGGTAGGGTGATTAGGGTCCGCTTCTGCGAAAGCACGGGCGATGTTTGCGAATCCCGGGAATGAATTTCTACGACGCCGATCGGAAATAAAGTAAGCGAAGACACTTTTGTCATCTCTTAGGCCAGCAGCCTGTTTGTGAAGCTCATTGATGTCGCCCGCTCCAAGACGGGCGTAGAGTCCATTGCGCCGGCACATCTCCAGAAGGTTTGTTTCACATTCCACCGCGTTGAAGCCATGAGATTTGATGTAACGGGCCATCACGTCCTGTTGCTCTGGTTCCTCGGGCCATTCAGCCCAGGTCACCATCATGAGTGCAGGAACCTGGTAGCGGATTGGGATTGGTCCGGAAGGGTCCGTCTCGGACTCATCGGCAATCAGGGGCGAGCACAGGCTCATACAGAAAAGAAGGAGAGTGAGAAGATGAGTCATGGCCATGGTTTCCATAGCTGATACCACAAATGTGGAAGGAGATCCATTCACTGATTGAATGTCCTCCGGGGTCCCCGAGGCCCTACAGCCAGCCGGGAGGCAGGTCCTCTTTGGTCTCGTGTAGAATTTCGAGAATCCGGCGTTTTTCATCCTTTCCGAGGTAGTCAAAACCCTCGACCGGTTTGGGAGAGGTGAGGATCTCATGGATTCGGGCGTAGATGGCGCCCTTTAACATGGGAGGAAATTGGTCAAAGGTGGGTGAGTAGATCATGTAGCTGCAACGGTTCTCGAAAATGCGCCCGTCGAGGCGGAGATCCTTGAGGGAGCGCTTCCTGCTGTCAGCAATACGGTTGGCGGAGAAGGCGCGTTGGAAGGCGGGGTCACATGAGACCTTGGGAATCGGGGTTTCATCGCGAAAAAGGAGATAGTCAACGACCTTGTCGCGCCCCTCCAGGAATTCGTCGATACTTCGGCCCTTGCTGAGTTTGCTCACGTCGGTCTCCTTGGGGTCGAGCTTGCTGTCAAAGAGAGACTGGCGAGCCCGGTAGGCAGCTTCGACCAGACGGTGATGCATGGTCACTTGGTGATCAAAAACAAGAAGGGCTGCGATATCACTACCGGGTGCGGGGTAGGCTTCAGTGGAGAAGAAGCGGTCGAGTTTCTCGAGGTTGGCAAACTGTTCCCGGTCGATAGTAATTTTACCTCCTTCGCGGGAGGCAATGGCATTTCCCATGTGCCGCATAGCTCCATGATTTCCGCTCACGAACCATCCTCCATAACGATCATGAAGGGGGATATGGTGTCCGGATCGCCGGTAATCATCGATACTCCTGAGCGAGCGACCTGACTTGTCCGGGTAGACAGAGCGACCGAGTGAGCCAGGGAGGAAATTGGTGGCGTCTCCGGCATGGCACCCGAGGCAGGAGCGACTACGTGCAAGAAGCGGGGAGCTTGCGTCATCAAGTTCGCGCTGGAAGTAGAAGATAGGCCCGAGTTCCGGGTCAAAGCTGGCAATTTCGATTCTACCGTTGGGCATCCATCCGAGATAGACGGATTCATTGAAGTAGAGGGCCCGCGGATTAGAGTAGGAGACTTCTCTTCGCTGCAAGCTAGTGCGGGAAAAAACCAGAACCTGAGTGTCCTTGTTTAGTCCGAGTTCTCTGAGGAGGCGTTCCACCAGAGGTTTGCCGTTGGGCTCCTTGATCAGAACCTCACCACGCTGAACCCGCTTCATGAGGAGAGTGACGGGGTCTTTGGCGTCCTTGCTGAAGTAACCGTGCGGTTCCAATTCGTAGTCGTTGTAGAACTGTGAAAACCCCGTCAGGGTGCTGCACAAAAGGAGAGAGACAACGAGCGCGCGCATATGCATGAAGATGGTGTCAGGACTATCCTGCGGGAGGAGGGGTCAGATCAAGGAGATAGCAACAGTGGGTGCAGTTCTGCTTTGGTTTCTCTGAGTTGTTATCTGGGCCATCCATTGTTCCTGAGGTATTCAGGCAGGGAGATGGGTGTTCCTCCTCGTCTGATGCTTTCGTCAGCGGCCTCCATGAAAGCATAGAGTTCCAGCGTGGTATCAGCCCGAACCGGAGGTTTGCCGGTCTGAAAAAACTTCACGATTTCTCTGAGCATGGGAGCGTAGTTCCCACCGGAGGCCTGTTCGACGATGGCCTTTGTACCAAAGGCAGTAACCTTGAATGAGGTTTTGCCGTTGCGAATCCCATGCAGGATTCCAATACGGTCATCCTTCCACTTGCCGGTAACAACAATCGTGTTCTTGGTCTCGGTGGCTACCACGCTTTGACAGCCAGGCCCCATTACGGTGAAGAGCGATTCCGTCGCATGAATCCCATACCAGAAGAGACTGGGGTGATGAGGTTCAGAAAGAGCCGGTCCATAGGAAATGACGGAGCGAATGTCGCCGGCGTCGGCATTAGCCACTTCCATCACCCCCGTGTGCCAGCGTAAGGAAGAGCTGCTGAAGCAGGGCACTCCTGCCTTCTTTGCGAGCTGGAAGATTTTCACGGCCTCTTTGAGAGAGCCGGCCAGAGGCTTGTCGATGAAAACTGGTTTGCCTGCGGCCAAGACCGGTTTGACCTGTTCGAGATGAGTGCGTCCGTCGAGACTAGTGAGAAGGATAGCATCCACCTGTTTGCACATGTCTGGGATATTATCGTAGATCCGGACTCCATATTTCTCGGTGAGTGTTTTGGTGAATCCTGAGACCCGGTTAATGCTGGAAGGGATGTCGAGACTTCCGCCCCGGTAGGCTGCTGTCACGGTTGCGCCCGGGATATGGGAGGGATTTTGTTCTTCGTTCAAGAGGGAGGTAAAGGCGATCACGTGGGACGTATCGAGACCGATGAGGCCGATTCGTATTTTCTGGGCGGGAAGGGCTGCGGCCGACGCGATCAGAAGCAGGAGAAGGCGAGAGAGAAAGATCATCAAGGGCTTTTAGGGCAGTGGGGCAGATGGGAGAAGCCGTTTCTGTATTCTCGCCACTTGCCGCGAATTAGAGATTTCCAAGGGGGGCGTCCAAAGCGACAATGCCAGACATGAAATCCGTGATGCGTCTGTTCATTGGTGTTGTGGTGGCTCTGTCGCTCAACCTTTCCCTGGCTGAGGCCCAGCCGACTTTCGAAGAAAACGGGGAGGTCAAGATTCCGAGGGCGGATTTTAAGACGGAGGAAGGCAAGGTTTCTGCCAGTTTCCGTGCCACGCGATGGGGAATGTATAACCTCATGTATGAAGGTGCTGCCGACAGTCAGCCAAAGGCCACGCTCAACGGGCAGGGGCCGATTGAGGGCCTGCCTCTTGTTCCAGGTCACCTAGGGAGGTTCTACATCAAGAAGGCAGGAAGTTGTGTCATTCAATTGAACGGAACTGCCACGGGAGTGAGTGCTCTGAGGCTGGTGCCGGCTCGCGAGGGCAGCTCTGTGGTGCAGGAAGAGGGTCAGGCTATCGAGTTGGATGCCAGGAACTGCCGGATCTCAGGCGTGATGCTGCGTTACGAGCCTAATCCGAAGAAGCTCTGTATAGGATTTTGGGGCAATCCGAATGATTATCCGGTGTGGAACTACACTGTTGCGACCGCGGGAAAGTATGAGGTCGTTCTGACTCAGGGGTGCGGCCGGGGCGCTGGGGGAAGCAGGGCGGTTCTCGAAACAGCGGGGACCTCCCTGGAGTTCACGGTCAAGGATACCGGAGGGTATCAAAACTGGATCGACGTTTCACTGGGCGAAGTGCATATCGCGAAACCTGGAGTTCAGAAGATGACCGTGAAAGTTCTCAAGAAGGCACGCGGAATCATGGATATCCGCCGGATTGTCCTGAAGCCTGTGAAGTGAGGGAGCCAGCCGGAGGTCTCCCCAGAAATCTCAGGAGATGATCTCATTCACCACCCTGCCAAAGACGTCGGTGAGCCGGTAGTCGCGTCCAGAGTGGTGGAAAGTGAGCCGTTCGTGGTCGATTCCCAGCAGGTGGAGAACGGTAGCGTGGAGGTCATGGATGGAGACCTTGTCCCTGACCGCATAATAACCGTAATCATCGGTGGCGCCGTGATGATAGCCCTGTTTGGTCCCCCCTCCGCACATCCACATACTGAATCCATGAGGGTTGTGGTCGCGTCCGTCGTCACTTCGGCCCATCTGTCCGTCAAAAATCTCGCGGCTGGGAGTGCGTCCAAATTCGCTGCCGCAGAGAACGAGGGTATCTTCCAGCATGCCTCTGGATTCGAGATCATGCAGAAGCGCCGCAATGGGTTGATCCACCGCATTGGCATTGCCGCGATGACCCTTTTCCAGTCCTGCATGCTGGTCCCATAGGTTCCCATAACGGGATGTGGAATGAGTGGCAGTGACGAATCTTACGCCTGCTTCTGAGAAGCGACGCGCCAAAAGCAGAGTGCGCCCAAATTCGTCGGTATGATCCTCACCAACCCCGTAGAGTTCTTTTGTGGCCTCGGATTCCTTATTCAGGTCCATGACCTCCGGAGCCACATTCTGCATCCGGAAGGCAAGCTCGCGATTCCGTAATTCCGCTATAAGGGGATCATCTTCTTCGTTGACGGCCTGGATGAAATCAAGGTGTTCGCGCTGGTCGCTAAATCCGGCAGTCAGGTTGTCCCAGTTCAGGTCGCCTCCCCTGCGTGAAGGCTTCAGGATTGGGGCCCCTGCGAACGAGGAGGGAAGAAATCCGGTTGGAAATGCCTTTCCGTCCTTGGGGGTCAGGTCCACATACCCGGGCAGGTTGCTGTTATCGGATCCGAGGCCATAGAGCAGCCAGTTGCCCATAGCGGGGCGAACTTCGCGAGGCACACCCGTGTTGAGCATAGACATCGCGGTGATGTGGTCCTCGTTCTCGTGGTGCAGGGAGTGGATGAAGCACAGCTTATCCAGCCATTTGCTATTAACCTTTGGAAAGAGGTCGCTGGCCCAACTTCCTGTCTCGCCCCACTGGCTCCATTCAAATGGAGATCCGATGATATGACCACGTTCCGCAAAGGTGAATTTAGGTGATTTAATGGAGGCAGGAAGTGGTTTGCCGTGCTCTGCCTGAAGTCGAGGCTTGTAATCGTAGGAGTCAACTTGTGAGAGCCCGCCATCGAGCATGATGAAAATCATGCGTTTTGCTCGGGCGGGGAAGTGAGGCTCCAAGTCTCCCGATGTGGGCGGAGTCGGGGTCGCGGCCTTGCTGGCTTGCCGGCTGAGAAGATCGCAGAGAGCCAG
>DFWB01000055.1 GCA_002380675.1 Akkermansiaceae bacterium UBA4145 | reverse complement strand
TCGACGGTGGGCCCGGTCACATAACCGTTCATCGCCATCAGGTCGAGATCTCCACTGTTGTCAAAGTCCGCGAAGAGAGTTCCCCACGTCCATTGCGTGTTGACCATGCCGGCTTGGGCGCTCTGCTCATCGAACGTCGTTCCATCTTTGCTGACCAAGAGGGTGTTTCCGCGGGCAAGATAGGCGATGCGATCGACCTCCAGTCCTTCGGCCAAGTTCTTCTCAAACTGGGGTTGGGCGGTGATGCGATTTCCTGCGGCGGAGAACATGTTGGAGATGCAGGCGTCCATGAAGCCATCCCGGTTGATGTCTCCCCATGTAATAGACATTCCAAAGGAGGGGTCGTCGGCACCCATTTCGGCGGCAACCTGGGTAAACTTGCCACCGTTGTTTAGGTAAAGGGAATTGGGGCCGAAATCGTTGGCTACGTAGAGATCGACATCGTTATCGTTATCGAAGTCCTCCCAGGAAGCGGCGAGGCTCAGGCGGGTGGCATCCGCATCCATACCTGTCGACTTCGTTACGTCATCAAATTTGAAATTGCCCACGTTGCGATAAAGCCGGTTAGCGCCACCGTCGAGAGCGTTGTAAACAGCGTCGGACAGGGTGACGGTCTCATCCCCCACGCTGCTGAGGTAGTTGCAGACGTAGAGGTCAAGTAGTCCGTCGCCATCGTAGTCGGCTGCAGCCAGGGAAGAGGTGTCGGCCTGAGGGACATCGAGGACTCGTTTGAAATTCATTCCTGAGCCATCGGTGTTTTCATGGATGGCCATACGCTCGCGGGTGCCGACCACAAGGTCCTGATCTCCATCGTTATCAAAGTCCGCAAAGAGGGCGACGGTGGTCTCGTCCAACCAGTTGAGTCCGGAATTCGCGGCGACCTCTTTCAGGCTGCCATCGGGTTGAGAGAGGAACAACATATTGGGAAGGTCACGGGACTGGGGCATGTAGATATCATCGATGCCGTCACCGTTTGCGTCTCCCAGTGCCAGACCAATCAGTCCCCGTCCATTCTGGTAGAGTCCCCGGACGGAGAGTTCGTTCGCGCCCCAATGGATCAGCCCACCGCGAGGCAGGCGTTCGATCAGTTCTTCAGTGCGATCAGTGAATAGGGTTTGACCTTGTCCAGATGAAGCAAGATCCGGAGAATTCGTCAGTTCAACTTCCTCGAAATCGTCGGGCCGAATCGACTTAATCAGGTAGCTTGCAGATGAGGGGTTGTAGACCCAGTCAATGACCCAGGTGGCATTTTGGACCAGCTCTCGGGACGGGCTTGATGCTCTGGCCTTATAAAGGACGGTGGAGGAAGAGGTCGTTGTTCCAGTGGCGGGAGGACGAACGCGGAACTGTTTAAACCGAATTGACACATTGCCCCCGTTTTCGTGGAGAGGGCGGGTCAGGTCCTGAAGCTGACCAATAAGGGGAAGATCATCGGCGGGTGCAGGGGAAGAGGCTCGTAGCACTTTCATTCCCTCGTTTTCAAAAATCGTGGCAAGATTTGCTGGTCGGAGAACCGTTGCGCTGGCGTTGGGAGAGAGGATTGACGGTGAGGTATTGACGGAGAGAGACTCGGCCAGCACTTTCAATTGAGCGGTGGTTTCCCCATGAAAAGCTTCACTGTTCCATCCGTCATTGGTGGGATCAAACTCACGCTCCCGCTGTTCAAATTCCCGCTGCTCCCGATTACTCGCTACCCTGAAGGTGAAGGGAGCATTAGAATCCTTCTCCAAGAACTGTGTTTGCTCGTCCTCAGTTTTTTCGGGAGATTTCTCCGAGCAACTCGACACCAGAAGGACAAGAATGCAGCCCAGACCACGGAGCATTCTTCGGGCCTCCCTGCCAACAGTTGGTTGAGTCATCTTCATGGGTTTGAAGTCGGAGATTCAGACTAACACGTTTGGGGTATGCATGGCAAGACGTCAAATAGAGGCACAAAGGGTGAGCGCGAGATGCCTCTCGCGCTTGGGGCCCTCTAGTTCATGGTGTTAAACCACTGGGGAGCCTTACTTTGCCTAGCCGGGATGATTTCTCAGCTGGCGAGCGGGCCGGAGGGATACGCTGAGCCGCCCGATTGAGAATCCGGCGAGCAAATGCTTCCAATCTTCGACTCGATCATGCGCCAAATCCTTTGATCCGCGTTTGCAAGATCAAGCTCCTCTACCTCCTCACAGCCTATCCATCGGATGGAAGTATGCTCAAGGGCGCTGGGGTCTGGAGAGCCAGGGGAGAGGTGGCAGGAGAATGCATGGAGGTTGATCGATAGGTGCGGGTAATGGTGCTCGACCGAAGCCAGAGCCTCATCAATTCCGATACTGCACTTGAGCTCTTCGACAATTTCTCGTTTCAGAGCAGTCTCGAGATTCTCTCCCCTCTCGACCTTGCCCCCGGGAAATTCCCAAGATCCCGCCAAGTGCTTCCCGGGAGCACGCTGACAAACTAGAATCCTGTGATTCCGGATGAGCACGGCACAAACCACTTCCAGCACGGAAGACCAATAGCACATGACTTCAGTGGCGGGCAAGGATCTCGGAAAGATGATCATTGCCGCTGCTCTGCCGGCCATTAGGATTGAGGAACCCCTAGGTGTCCGAAAGACGATGTGGACTTGTAATACTATTGCCCTTCTCGGGGCCTTTTTCCTGACTCAAGGATTCGCGGCAGGTGCTCCAAAGCGATTGGAGTTGGGCTTCCCACAGCTGTCCAAGCGAGTGCAGATTGTGCTTCCGGAAAACTATTCTCCGGAGCGAAAGTGGCCGGCTGTATTTTATTATCATGCAACCGGGGGTCAGCCGACAACCAGCGTCATGCAGGCACACACGAGAAACCGGGACTGGATCGTTGTTGGTATGACCTACACTCAGGAAGGCAGCTTGCCAGCCACAGCCGAGTATCTGGAGAAGGAGTTCATTATTCTAGCCTCCACCCGAAGGCATCTTGCGGCAAAGTGGAACCTTGATCCCAGGCGGTGTTACGTTGGGGGTTTCAGCAAAGGAGGATGGATGGCGAGTTTCCTGCTGCAGTATGACCCCACTCTTGCCGGGGGCATCATTCTTGGAGCGGGTCATCAGTTTCTCATCAGAGAGCCGAAGAGGTTTCGTCAGCCGAAGTCTCTTTTTGTCGGCGTAGGCCGGATGGATGAGAATTACCCCTTCGCTTTGAGGTCCGTTGTTCACTACAGATCCCTCGGAGTGAGGGTGATGATGAAAGAATGGAATGGTCTTGGACACGCGTTGCCCGAGGGAGGGTCTATGGCCCTGACACAATGGATGGGCCTCGAGGCCCATCCGGAAGAAGATTACAAGGAGGAGGTGAGAGGCTGGTTGGTTGAGCGCCTGGATCAGATTCAGGGGTTGCCAGACCTTGTCGATCAATGGACAGCCATCCGCGATCTTGAGAGAATGCCATTTTTCCGCATGGCGGGAGGGGATGACAAGGCGAGGGTAACCGTTTTCCGAAGTGCTCTGGAGAGAGGAGTTCGAGTGGGCGCGGAGGCCGAGGCCCTGACAGCCCATCAGGTTTTGCTGCGGCGTGAGGCCAAGGGGCATTCGCTGTCTGGATGCCAGAGGCTCGCCACGGAGTATCTAGCGCTGAGCGAGAACCATGCTGGAACCAGACAGGCTGACATTGCCCTCGGTGATCATGAGCGAATGAAAAAGCTGATTGTTCATCTCAGGGCGCAGAGAAAAATGGAAGCGGAGTTAAAGGCCAAGGGCGAGGCTGGGAAAGATGAAGTGCCGGGCATTGACCCCTTCAAGGGCGAGAGGGAGGAGCGCCGTCCGATCCCCGATAACCCTCTTTTGCGAAGGTGAGAAATGGTCTCAGTCGGCCCTGAAGCAGCGAGGGTGTAAATCCCTGCAGGCCCTCATCTTCCCTCGGGAAGACGTTCGGCCAGTCTGGAGGGCAGACCTGCGTTGAGAATTTTCTGCTGAGTTGTGGCAAGGTCATACTCAACGCGACGAAAGTGGATCAGCCTTTTCTCGGTATCGTAAATGACGTAACAGGCTCGCGGGTCCCCATCACGAGGCTGCCCCACCGAGCCGATGTTGACGAAGTACTTCAGGTTCTTCTCGATCTCAACCAGCTCCGCAGCTTCCTCCCGAACTTTGGTGCCCCGTACAAAGACGCGGGGCACATGGGTATGACCATGAAAACAGATATCTGTAAACTGATAGGAAAAGTTCGACATGGCGTCGAACTTGTTGGTCACGTAGCCCCAGACCTGAGGTTGGTCCAAAGTAGAGTGGACGACGGTGAAGTCTGAAACCTGTCGAACCATTCGGAGGCTTCGCAGCCATTTTCTTTGTTCCTCTGAAAGTTGGTCCCTGGTCCATTCGAGGGCCGTGGCAGCGATGGGGTTCATCGACTTGAGTGAGTGGTCGCCGCTTGCGTCCTCGTCGTGATTGCCTTTGACGGACGGGCACTCCATCGACCTGATTAGCTCGAGGCACTCCCCGGGATTTGCGTTGTAGCCGACGATGTCTCCAAGACACACCCACTGCTCACAGCCCTGCGAATTCGCATCCTCAATGACGGCATTAAGTGCCTCAAGGTTTGCGTGGATATCTCCAAAGAGTGCAATGCGCATGGTCTTGTCACTACTGGGCGGGCAGGAAGAAATAGAAACGGGTTGGTGCGCTGTCGAGTGAAAGCTTTGAGGCAGCTAGTGTTGTGAGGAGGAGAGATCCTACCGCTGTGCCTCGGTCATTCTCAAGTGGGTTCGAAAGGTGTCGCGAGGTCTATTCATCCAGATACTGAGCCATTTTTTTTCACGAGGTTCTCCAGTTCGAGGATTAATTGGATGGGGCTTCCGAGTGAAAGGATCGTGAGAAAAGGTTTTTTCGGGTGGGAACGCGAGGGGGTGGAGATTTTTTGGGACCTCGAATTCTGAGCAGAGTGTATCGATTGCTTCGGCAACACCGTCCATAGGAAACCCCTCGACCTGGCGGAACCAGTAGTCGGTCAGCTTTTGCAGCGCTTGCCGGGGAGAACCAAAAATCTCCTCCATGGAATAAGACTTTTCGCCAGCCCACGATTGCAACGCAAAGAAGATCGTCTGCGGAGTGTTGTAGCGACGATTCCCTTCGGTCTTCCACATGTCCCGGCATTGTCTCCATGCTTCCTGCTTACGTTCTGGAATACGAGCCAGAGAATATACAAAGCTGCGCTGAAGACGCGGAGCTCCGCTTTCAGAGTATCCCTGCGAGAAGCATTCGACAGCCCGCTCGAGGTTCTGAGGGCGCCAGCTTGTACTAAGAGCATTGCCAAGAAGCTGGCAGAGGCGCCAGTCCTCAGGGTTCTGCGCCACTCCCCGCTCCAGAAATGCAATACCCTTTTCAAAGAATTCTTTCTGCTTCCGGCTTCGTCGTCCCTTGCTCAGGCCGGGCTTGTCGGAATAATCGGCATAAGCGTTGCTGTAAAGGTGCCAGCTTCCCGTATCCCAGTAGTAGCGCAACCGGGGTTGCAGGGAGACAATCGTCTGGTAGCTCCTCTCGAGTTCATGCCAGTCCTGCTCTTCCCAGTGGGTGTGCGCCTGAATGTTCAGCATGGCAGCCATGAGAGGACGCAGTCCGCCCAGCGCGATGGCGAGAGCGGTCTGGCCGAGCTCTTCGCGAGTGTCTATTCCAATAGGTGGTGGTAGCAGGTTTCTCTCCCGCATGCTCTCGGAGAGGCTGTCGTCAAACGGACGGCGAGCAAAGCCAGTCAGGACAATGACTGCCAGAACCACGGAGAGATTGCGGAGAGTGTTCACTGAGGTCCGGGTGGGTATGAATACACCTGCTAGATCTCCTTACGACTGAAGACGAACCAGCTCAGGATCACATAGAGGCCCACATATAAGGCAGTAGAGATCGCGAGGCTGCCGAGGATGTCAGGCGGAAGGGACTGTCCGGTGAGAACTTCGTCGACTATTTTGAAGGGGCGATAATCCGGAACTGCTACGAAGACCGCCTTCACGGCCAGCGCTCCGATATTTCCCCCGCCGGAGATTGAGGATCCTTGAAGCTGGTCAAGACCATCAGCGATAAAGTTTCCGATAAAATACGTCAGGACCGAGATCACCACCGTAAACAAGGTGCTACTGGAAAACGTTGAGATCAGCAGGGCCAATGCGGCAATGATGGCAGCTTCGAAAAAGAGAATCAGGATCGCTCCCTGTAAGCTCCACGTCACTCCATGACTGAGAAGCTCTTTTCGCTCCGCCAAGCGATCGTCCTTGGTCCATTGACCTTGCTCCACGAGGATCTGAGAAATCTTGTCGAACTCGACAAGAATGGTCTGACTGCGAAGCCAAAGTACGCCATCAAGCATGAGGGTCATGACGAGGAGGCCGGAAAAAACGAGAAGAAGAACGCCAAGCAGTTTTCCCACAAGATAATCAAGCCGGGGGACCGGTTTGGCCAGAAGGGTGTAGAGAGTGCGATCCTCCATGTCGCGGGGGATGAGAAGGGAGGTTGCTACAATACCTATGATGAGGGCGAAGAGCTTCATCGTGCCGACGAGTGGAGCCTTCAGGATGCGGAGCTCTTCGCCGCCAGCGCCACTCACACTCTCCGGGCCCGCATTATAAGGGAGTTTGAATACGTTCAAGCCGAGCCAGATGAGGACAAAGATAAGCAGGAAGTAGAAAATCTTCATGCGCACCAGATGCGTGAAGGTGTTTCCGGCGATAATCCATATCCGGCTGAGAGAAAGCAGGGAGGTGGTTGAGGAGGTTTGACTCATGAGTAGCCCCCCCCACTTGCTTCTGTTTTTCCTGCCTGGGGTTGAGGAGAAACCCCTCCCGGCGCTGGTCCGCCGAGGATGCCACCGGAGCCCGCTCCGGGGCTCAGGTGGAGCCGGCCCATGAAGTTGATGGCCTTACACAGACTGGCTATCCAGAAAATGCCGACAATCGGAATGAAGAGTGAGGTGATTGCCAGCCCAGTGCTCAGCCGTGGGGCCTGACTGAGATTGGGATGCGAGTTCATCACACGATTCCAGTCAGCCGGAAGCGCACCTACCGCGATAAACATCCAATAAATGTTATAGAAAGGGATGAAGAGAAACCCAATAGCCTTCCCGGGGGTAGTTCTTACATTTCCCGGCTGGATCAGCTTCCAGGCACGGTAGAGATACATATAGGCGAGGACCACGGCCCAAGCGATCATGCCATATGCTCCAACCGTCGCGAGAATCCCGAACGCTTCCGTCCCGGCGCTACCTTTGGAGGCGGCAGCGGCGTGGGAGAGGAAGGCAATAGAACCCATCAGGGAGCCGCCTCCAAAGAGTCCCATCCACATTCCGAAGCTGGCCTTGGTTGGAGGTGGCAGGGGAAATGGTTCTCCGGGAGCTATGGGTTCCGCCGCTTTAGATCCGGCCTCTTCGATCCCCTGCTGATCTCGCTGCATGGTCTCGCGGAGAAACAGGCGTTCCAGCGTAGTGCGGGAGTTTCCTGTCCTGAGAAGTTCGACTCCTTCTTCCTGGCGAGTAAGATCGCAGATCTTGTCGAGAAGTCCCGGAGTGGCATTACGGAGGATGATCTCGGTCTGATCTTCGATGGCGATGAGATCTTCGAGAGGGCCCTCCTTAACGAGAGCCCCCTTATGTATGATGCCGACCCGGTCACAAACTTCCTGAACCTGCTCAAGCAGGTGAGAGCAGAGGAAGACAGTGAAGCCCCGGTCCTTTAATTTGAAAATAAGGTCCCGGATCTGCCGTGATCCGATGGGATCGACGCCGGCGGTAGGCTCATCGAGAATAAGAAGTCGTGGGTCCTGCACAAGAGCCTGTGCCAGTCCAATCCGTTGCAGCATACCTTTCGAGTAACCGCCCAGGCGTCGGGACCGGGCATTTTCAAGGCCGACGAGGCTCAGGAGTTCTCGACTACGGTCGCGCAGCGCTTTGCCCTTCATTCCACAGAGTTTCCCATAAAACCGGATCGTCTCCTCACCGCTCAGGTGTTTGTAGAAGTAAGGATTTTCCGGCAGGAATCCCACATCCTGCCGGGAGTCGACCTTGGTGGAATCCCGGCCGAAGATGGCGCAGCTCCCCTCGCTGGGCGCAACGAGGCCGAGGAGGGCTTTCATGGTGGTAGATTTTCCCGAGCCGTTCGGTCCGATCAGTCCGTAGACTTCGCCGGGCGCGATTTCGAAGGAGACCTTGTCGACGGCTCGGATCCGGCCCTGCCCAAAGGAGCCCTTGAACTCCTTGACTAGGCTCTTGACCTGGACCGCCGGCGTTTCGCTCATTGCGTTTGGAGCATAGCGACCTCCTGATCACAGGCAATGGGTTTTGGCCGTGGAAAAGCGTTGTCGTGATAATGCGACACACTTCCCGGGGAGGAGGGAATCAGGATTCCCATGGGAGAAGTGTGGGATAACGGTTTTTTTTTATGGCGCAGGGGACGAGTCCTGCGAGCCTGCTTGCATGATGAAACGTCGAATTTTTCTGATGCTCATGGGTGCTCTTTCCCTGCTCTTCCTGCCGAGCTGCCTTGAGGTCGAGCAGGTGATTACTCTCAAAAAAGATGGTTCCGGGACAATTTCCGAGGAGATTGTCATGGGGGCGAAAATTGTTGCCATGCTTGAAGATCTCCCCGGTGGAGCGGGAGCGGAGAACCCTTTTGCGGATCTTTATGACCCGGAAAAATACAAGGCGAAGGCCTCCGATTTCGGGAAAGGGGTCGCATACTCCCGAATGGAGAAAATCGAACGTAACGGGGGAAAGGGAGTGAAGGCGATCTATACGTTCGAGGATATCAACCATGTGACTCTTACTCCAGGCTCACCCATGGAGGAGCTCGACAAGGAAGAGAAGGGGCCAAAGGACGATCCGTTGAAGTTTGCTTACGCGGGAGGCGTGCTGACTGTCACCACTCCCGAGCCTGACGTGGAAGTAGCGGAAAGCGCGGAAGACGCGGCGGAAGCAGATGAGGGCGTTGCCAAAGTGGCAAACGAGGCCATGGAGGCAATGATGGTAGAAATGTTCAAGGGGATGAAAATCACTACCAAGCTGGTGGCCTCCAAGGGCATCCAGAAATCTGATGCAACCTATCTCAAGGATGATACGATTACGCTTCTGCTCATGGATTTTGACGAGATCATGAAAAATCCGAAGGGCCTGCAGGCACTGCAGAAACTTGAGGGGGCCAAGCGGCGAGAGATTGCAGAGTCCCTGAAGGGAGTAAAAGGCGTCGCACTCGAGACCAAGAAAAAGGTCCGGGTCAAATTAAAGTAGCGATCCCTTCGAGGCCGGGGTGAAGCTCAAGGTTTTCTGCTGTCGGAAGAATTTTCCTATTCCTCGATTCGCACGCGGATGTAGCGTTGTTGCCCATTCAGCGTTGGTTGCGTGTCTCTGACTGTGATGGTTGTGGTTCCATCGTCGTTATCCCGTTGGGAAAGGACCACTACGTTCGGGCTCCAGTTTTGGAGATCGTCACTAACCTCTGCAGTGATCGTGGCGAGAGGAAGCTGAGACCGTAATTGGTAGGTAAGGGTCAGGTAGCTGGAGTTATCGAGATTTTGGATCTCCACAATGTTGAGCTGATCGGCTGGAGCAGGCCCAAGATCGTAGCCCTGTGCGTAAAGCATGAAGTTGTTGAGCCCGCCGGGTCCGGGGATCAGGTCGGGTCCAGCAATAAGGGGATCTGCGCCATCCAGAGGTCCCTGTAACTGACGAGCCCAGATGTCATAAGACCAGTCGTCCTGGGCATTTGGTGCCCCCAGGTCAATATGGGCCGAGCGCCAGCGGGAACCTTCATCAAGTTCCTCTTCGGGGGTGTTTATGGGATCGATCAATACGAGGCTTGGGCCTTCTCCATCTGGAAGAGTTGGCCACGGCGGGCTGTCGTCGTATGGGAAACTGAAAATCTTTTCTCCCGCAGAGTCTTCCAACGCCACACGTTCTCCCTTGTTGGAGAGATTTGTGTCATCAGCGAATTCACCGATGATGGCAGGTTCCACAGAGGGGCCGTAACGGGCAAGGAAGGCGGCGGTATTACTCACCACGAGGCCCCTTTCACCAGCATCGAGGAAACTGCCAACGGGAAACTGAAAATCGATGCCCTCCCTGAAGCTGAGAAGGCTCAGGTCAATCCTCTCGTCCGCTATATTTTGTAGTTCGATAAATTCAAAGTCGTTGTCGGACTCAGAGAGCTCCTGCTCGGCCTCGGTCTCTGGATCGGTGGGATGGTAGTGGATCTCAGTCACCTTCAGGTTCTCGAAAGAGGCGGGGGATCCGATCCGATAGAGTATGTCAAGGAGGGCTGACCAGGTGCCATCATTGCCCCGTGAGCGCGCCTTGAGCCAGGTGGTCTGGTTCAAAGCGATTCGCTCATTGTAGATTTGGGCCGAGGGTGCGAGTGATCCTCCGGCAGAACTGGTGTCGCCTTCCAGAACGGCCTGAATGAGAAAGTCGCTGCTCCTGGTTGTGCG
>DFWB01000190.1:7513-8911 GCA_002380675.1 Akkermansiaceae bacterium UBA4145 | reverse complement strand
CCCCGCCCATACCTCTTCACTTCTTGTGCGAAGGAACCGGCCAAAGTTGGAGTTCCGCGCAATAATCGGGCCCTCTCTCGCGGCACCTCTGCTGGTCACTCCTTCGCGGAATTGAGAGTCTCATTGCTTTTCCCGCTCCTTTCCGGTCCCCTCGATCCATGAGAATCCGCTCGGCAATCCTGTCCCTGCTTGCCCTTTGCTTTAGCGCTGAGGCCCGTGAAGCGAAGGAGTATGATAGCGATGTCAACTACGACGACGCCAAGACTCCTCATTATGACCTTCCTCCTCTACTTGTAACTTCGGACGGTCGAAAGATCACAACTGCTGATCAGTGGCATCATATTCGCCGACCAGAAATCCTTTCGCTCTTCAGCAATCTCATTTACGGCCGGGTTCCCAAACCATCATCCCCAGTCACTGTCGAATTTGAAGTGGCTCGCAGCGACCCGGAGTTCATGAACTCCACCGCAACACGAAAAGACATCAAGATTCATCTGAGTAATAAAAATGGAAGGATGGCGATGCACGTCGTCCTGTTCGTTCCCAACAAGGCTAGCAAACCTGTCCCCTGCTTTCTGAAACATAGTTTTCAAAACACCACGAGTGACGATTTTCGAGAAGCACTTCTCAGGCCGGGTAAACTCAAGAACGGATGGCCACTTGGGAAGTTTATCGAGCAGGGGTATGCCCTGTGTGCCGTCTATCACGAGGACCTCGTCGGACATAACGAGGTTAATTTTCGGAATGGGATACACAAACTTTTCTATCCAAAGGGTCAGAGTTTCCCAAAAGCTCACGAATGGGGAGTAATTTCCGCCTGTGCCTGGGGCGCCATGAGAGCAATGGACTATCTGGAGACCGATCAGGACATCGATCATAGGAGAGTCGCCGTCATGGGTCATTCGAAAATGGGCAAGACCGCACTCTGGACCGCAGCGCAAGACACGCGGTTTGCGCTCGCGATCTCCGCTCAGTCCGGTTGTGCTGGAGCAGCGCTATGGCGCCGGAAATCAGGGGAAACACTCAAGAAAATGGTGACCCGATTCCCCTACTGGCTTTGTCGTAACGCATGGAAATTTGTCGAACAGGAAGACGACCTGCCTGTGGATCAGCACATGCTTCTGGCATGTATAGCCCCCCGCCCCGTCTACGTTCACAGTAGCACTAATGATACGTGGGCGGATCCGCGTGGAGAGTATCTTTCTGCATATCATGCAGGTGAAGCGTATCGCCTTCTGGGGGTAAAATCTTCTCTGAGCAGCAGGAAATCTCCAGCGATCGGTCAAGCTATCATCGAAAGCCACATCGGTTACCATTTACGGGAAGGTGGCCACTCAATTGAAGCCTACGACTGGGACCGGTTCCTCGAATTTGCTAACTTCCATCTCCAACCAGCAA
>DFWB01000190.1:0-7130 GCA_002380675.1 Akkermansiaceae bacterium UBA4145 | reverse complement strand
TTTTTACCACTTCGGACCGACCCAGTTATTCACAATCCGGCGCAAGATCTCGCCAACTCATAAGGGGAGGACAGAGCGCGACAAATCGCTGCCTCTCTCTCCAAATAAACCTTGCTATTACCGAGCATTTCTCGAGGATCCGGGCGCCGAATGGACGCTATTTTGGCTTTAGAAGACGGTCGCATATTTCGCGGCGACGGTTTTGGGTATTGTGGCACCTCGACAGGGGAAGTCTGCTTCAACACCTCCATGACCGGGTATCAGGAGGTTCTCACGGATCCAAGTTACCGGGGCCAGATCGTCACCATGACCTATCCGCTGATTGGGAACTACGGGATCATCCCGGAAGACTCGGAATCGAGTCAGGCGCACGTCAGAGGATTTGTCGTCGGAGAGCTCTGTCATACTCCATCGAATTTCAGGTCACAGCAAAGCCTCCAGGACTACCTGACAGAACAGAAGATCATTGGCATACAAGAGGTAGACACCAGAGCCCTCACCAAGCACCTCCGGTCGGCGGGAGCGATGAGGGCGTGCCTGACAACCGAACTTGAAGAGAGCGCTGCAGTCGATGCCGCCGTCTCCTCGGCACCGATGACGGGTTCCGATTTCGTGAAGGAAGTGACCACCCAAAAACCTTTTGAGTGGCAGGAGGAATCTCGCCAGTGGACCATCCCTAACCCCTGCTCAAATCAGGAAGGCTACTACATGGATCTGCCCGAGCCACGACACCGGATCGTCGCATACGACTTTGGCGTGAAATACAATATCTTACGTCAACTCCGTCAGCATGGATTCGAGGTTCATGTGGTAGGAGCCTCCACAAGCGCTGCTGACGTCTTGGCACTCAATCCAGATGGCATCTTCCTCTCAAACGGACCTGGAGACCCAGACGCACTCGGTTACATTCATGCCGAAATTCAGCACCTTATCGGACAAAAACCGATTTTCGGGATTTGCCTGGGACACCAGATCCTCACCCATGCTTTTGGAGGAAAAACATTCAAGCTGAAGTTCGGTCACCGCGGAGGAAATCAACCGGTTAAGGACCTTCGCTCGGGAACAGTCTCCATTACCTCACAGAATCATGGCTTTGCAACTGATCCTGACTCCCTGCCTGGCCATGTTGAGGTCACTCATGTCAACCTCAACGACCAGACCGTCGAGGGTATCCGCTCCACATCAGATCCAGTCTTCTCCGTTCAATATCACCCCGAAGCGGCTCCGGGCCCTCACGATGCCTCCTACTTCTTCAAGGAGTTTGCGGATCTTATTGACGCTACAAGGTAGCATTCCAAACAACGCAGCGCCTTATTTATTGCGGGTAACCCATAGCTGTGAAGCGACAAGCGCCTCATGAATACAATAGTTAACGGCCTCCAATGGGGTGATGAAGGAAAAGGCAAGATCGTTGACTACCTCACCGAAGACGCCGACGTCGTGGTAAGAGGACAAGGCGGCAACAATGCAGGCCATACTGTCATCGTCGGAACCAGCAAATACATTCTTCATCTCGTTCCCTCCGGAATACTTTGGGAGAGAAAGCAAAACGTTATCGGCAATGGCGTCGTCCTTGATCCGATAGGCTTAGTCAGAGAAATTGAAACCCTCGAAGATCAGGGGGTCACTATCACCCCCGAAAACCTGCTCATCTCGGACCGGGCTCATGTAGTGCTGCCTTATCATTGCGACCTTGATGCCGCTCAGGAACAGGCGAGAGGAAAATTCTCCATCGGTACAACTCGTCGTGGTATCGGCCCTGCATATTCTGACAAGGCAACTCGGAATGGACTCCGAATGGCAGACCTCCTTAACCCTGAACTGGCAAGAGACTTGATATCGGTGCGACTTGAAGACGCCAACTTCACTCTGAAACGCCATGGGATGACGAGCCATGAGACCGCCGAAGTTCTGGGCTCAATTGAAAGTGCTCTTGACCGTCTCAGGCCTCATGTAACGAATACTATTCCAACCTTGCATAAAGCTTGGAAAGGCGGGAAAAGCATTGTCTTTGAAGGAGCGCAGGGAACCTTCCTTGATATTGACTTTGGGACCTACCCATTCGTGACTTCTTCCAACACGACCTCTGGAGGTGCGTGTACTGGAAGCGGCCTTCCCCCGATCGCAATCGACCGTGTTATTGGTGTCTGCAAGGCTTATACCACCCGGGTCGGCGAAGGTGCCCACATCACAGAGAGCCAGGAATTTTCAGACTATCTGCACGGCATGGGTCGCGAATTTGGGGCAACTACAGGACGAAAAAGACGGTGCGGGTGGTTGGACTGCGTGCTCCTCCGCTTTGCCTCAATGGTCAATGGCGTGACAGATCTCGCTGTAACAAACCTAGACGGATTAGATCAGCGCGACGACATTAAGATCTGCACTGCTTACGAGATCGACGGCGTACAGCACTCATTTCCTCCAGCTCAACGTGATGCATGGAATCATGCTGTTCCTGTGTATGAAACGCATCCCGGATGGAAATCCGATACATCCGGGTGCCGGTCTTGGGATGATCTTCCACCTGAGGCACAGGCCTACCTGACTAGGCTTTCCGAATTGGCAGACGCCCCGGTAAAGTATGTAGGTATCGGCCCTGACAGGGAGCAGACAATTCTTCTTTAGAAATTCTCCCTTTCCAACGAGATTCCGGTATAAGCGTAAGCGGCCTGAGCCTCTTCATTTTAAAGCGTATCTACCGGTGAGCGATACTCATATCCCACAACATGTTGCCATCATCATGGATGGGAATGGACGGTGGGCCCGGGAGAAAGGGCTTCCCCGCCGCGAAGGCCACCGGGCAGGGGCTGAATCGGTCCGCGAGGTAGTAGAGACCTGTAAAAATCTAGGAGTAGGCTTTCTCACTCTCTATGCGTTCTCATCCGAAAACTGGAAGCGACCTAAGGCAGAAATCCGCGCTCTAATGGCCTTACTCAAGGAATTCCTGAGAGTTAAAACTCCAGAAATGAAAAGCCAAGGCGTCAGACTACACGCTATCGGACGCCTCGAAGATCTTCCCTCCGATTGCCAGAGGGAACTTTATTCCGCCATAGACCAGACCTCAGCAAACAGTGATATAGATCTCATACTGGCTCTTTCCTACGGATCAAGGGAGGAAATCGTAGATGCAGCCCGACAACTTGCAAATGAGGCCGCGAATGGAATCCTGAATCCTGAGGATATCGACAACGACTTGATGAGCCAAAAGCTCTACACCAAAGACATTCCTGATCCTGACCTCTTGATCAGAACTTCAGGCGAACGCCGCCTTTCCAACTTCCTCCTCTGGCAGATCAGTTATGCCGAAATCGTGATCAGTGAAAAATTCTGGCCAGATTTCAGGGAGCCGGACCTGAAGGCGGCGATCGCCGAATATGGAGAGCGCAACCGTCGATTCGGCTCGATTTAGTATCGAACGCTTGGACAATATCCCCATGCCCTCAGGCACCACCGAGCAGACCATTCTTCTTGTAGACGAGGACTTAGATTTCCTTAACTGGGCAACTAAGCACCTTGAGGCAGAGGGCTTACGAATTCTGAGATGTGACAACGGAGAGAGCGCAATCAAGGTTGTAGGCAAGACTTCGATCGACCTCGTAATTGCCGACATCCAATTACAACCTTTTGATGGCCTCGAGCTTCTTTCCCGGCTACGCGCAAAGAACACCAATGCGGTGGTTGTCCTGACTGCTGGATTCCCCTCCACCTCCCAAATTATCGAAGCGACACGACGCGGCGCCCTCGACGTACTTCGCAAGGAGTCACTCTCATTTGAACTTCGCCCTGTGGTCGAGGCCGCCCTTCAGAATATTGAGCAGCGTAAGCAGGCGAATGACAGCATGCCCTCCTTACCAGATGCCGAAGGCCCGGTGCAGATGATCGGGGTTTCTAGGCCCCTGCAGGAAGTTTTCAAAATCGTGGGGCGCGTATCCCAGACTGATGCACCCGCGTTAATTACCGGTGAGAGCGGGACCGGAAAAGAGCTGGTTGCGCGAGCTCTCCACGAGTACAGCCCGAGGCGTAAATCTGAAATGGTTGCCATCAATTGCGGCGCGATTCCTGAAAATCTCCTCGAGAGCGAACTCTTCGGTCATGAAAAGGGTTCCTTCACTGGAGCATTCGCTCGTCGAGCAGGCCGCTTCGAGCAGTGTGACGGGGGCACCCTGTTCCTAGACGAAATTGGAGATATGCCCGGAGCAGTACAAGTAAAACTTCTAAGAGTACTTCAAGAGGGCACATTCTCAAGAGTGGGCAGCAACGAAACCCTGAAAAGTGATGTTAGAATTGTTGCCGCCACCAACAAGGACCTTGCTGCCGAGGTTTCCAAAGGCGAGTTCAGGGAAGACCTCTACTACCGGCTCAATGTCGTTGAGATTACGCTCCCCCCCCTTCGCGAACGCCCGGAAGACATTCCCCTCCTTGCCGAGTTCTTCTTGCAGCGTCTGGCCATAAAGCAAGGCATGGTTCGCATGCGCCTAACCGGAGAAGCCATCGAAACTCTGCAGCGGCACCATTGGCCCGGCAACGTCAGAGAGCTTGAGAACACTATTGCCCGGGCTTGCGCGCTGTGCACGACCGACCTCCTTCTCCCTGAGGATATTCCATTTGCCCGCAGCCCATTTTCTCTGCCTCAGAAGATTAGCTCAGCACTCGATACCCTTCTATTATCCACACCAGAATCGGGCGAGAGCCTCCTCCAGCATCTCGTCAGCGAAATATGCAGGAAGGTCTTCGATCAAAGCGGAAACAACCTGAAAGAAACCTCACAACAGCTGGGAATTACGCAATCTGAATTACGGGAGCATCTCGGCAACTGAAACCCTACTGCCTTCCACAGGACCAGAATGACCACCCTGGAACATCCTCTCATCGCAGACCGGCTCACGCGCCTCCGGAGCAAGGATTCAAGCTCTCAAGAGTTTCGATCCATCCTTCATAACATTGCCACTCTCATGGTGCCGGAAGTAACCGCCAGCCTAGCAACCACCCCGTGTTTGGTAGAAACTCCTATGGAAGAGACTGACGGCCGACGCATCACAATGCCGATAGTACTTTCCCCTATACTACGAGCAGGACTGGCTCTCGCTGAGGGGTTTCTCACCGCGATCCCTGATGCGACCGTCGCTCACATAGGCATACGCAGGGATGATTCTACGCTGAAACCCGAAGTATATTACCCAAATCCATCGGTGGATTTCGCTCATTCCAATACCATCGTTCTGGATCCGATGCTCGCGACCGGCGGCACCGCAATTGAAGCCATTCGAATTTTAAAGAAGCAGGGTGCGAAGCAGCTCTCCTTTGCCTGTGTAATAGCAGCTCCGGAGGGACTTGAGGCTCTGCAGTCAGCACACCCGGATCTTGCTATCACTACCGCAGCTTTAGATCGCTGTTTAGACGAAAATGGGTATATCCGCCCGGGCCTTGGAGACGCTGGAGACCGATCGTTTGGAACGACGTGATCCAATCTGGCATTTGGCCTCCAACCTGCTATCGTTCGTCCGTGCTCCGTGTATTGATTCCCTTGATTGGATTAGCAGTGTTAGCTCCCTCGCTGCCGGGTCAGGAGCGTAATACACCAGATAAGAGCGCTCTGTTCATCAAGGGGATCACGGCCCTCGAGAAGCACCTCCCCGATCTAGCGATCGCTCCTCTTGAGTCATCATTATTGGAATTCAAGGACGATCCTCAGGCCCAGACGAAGATCAGAATCAAGCTGGCTGAGGCGCTCGTTCGAGCCGGGCGGCTACAGCAACATCACAATGCGAGAGAAGATCACGCAAATTCGGCTTTGAACCACTTGGTAGAGCCTCTCTCCCAAAAAGATCCATCGGCCACTTTCTGGTCGGCGCACGCCTATATCCTTCTGGGAAAACTCACCGAGGCCACAACGCTCTTCGAACAACTGGAAAACACCGGCGACAAAAATCTTCGAGATCAGAGCTCTCTTTCGCGAGCGCATATCCTATCAGCTCTTGGCCATTCCGACCGGGCTAACGCTCTTCTGGAAAAGGTCTTCGACAAAGAAAATGAGACTCAGCTGTCACAGGATGCCGCCCTCTTGCGTGCCACGATTCTTATAGCTAAGAACATGACATCCGAGGCAGAGCAAACGCTTGATAACATTCAGCCCTCCAATCCCCAGCAGCAAGTCCATGTCAGTTACCTGCGGGCACGACTTGCCGCTCTGGGCAACAAGCTGGACGCCATTGCGCCTCTGCGCAGTATTATCGAGGATACAAATCCCATTCAACCGTTAATACGACATAGCGCTCAGGTCTTTCTAGCCGAGTGCTTAAGCTCAACTGGAAAGCCGGCAGAAGCCTTCACCACCCTTGTTCGCCTGATCGACACACAGCCTAGAAGCCCTCTTCTGGAGATCTCTTTCCACCGACTCCATGGAGAGGCCTCAACCCCCCCCCTCAGGAAGCGCTTAACGGAACAACTAAGCAGATGGGCAGATTTCACGCCGAGTTCCCAGCCCGATAAATCTCGTGCCGGAGGCGAAGTTATAATCTCGCCAGGCACCGAAACCAGAACTGGGTATGCTCTCTTTTACCACGCTATCTCTCTCGCACAGAGAAACACCAGTGACTCCAACGAACAGGCCAAGAAGAGGCTTAGCTGGATGGCAGCAAACATGCCCCGCCATCCTTTTTGGGATCGCGCCATCCTTGAAATGGCCAAACTTCAAATCGCCGACCGAAAAAAGGATAATGCGATCAACACCCTCACAAGACTTGAAGCATCGTCCGGGGCTCCCGCCATACGCCAAGAATCGGCACGCCTGCTAGCGCTGCTCTATTTTGAGGGCGAGAATTTCAACTCGGCAGCATCAGCATTCCTGCGGGCCCATCGGTCCCTACCGGCAGGAGAGGGTGACATTTTAGCAGTAAATGCTGGGGTGAGTCTACTGCGAGCGGGTGACAAGACAAGTTTCCGCGGCCTTCTTGAATCCATCGACTCTTCAGAGGCTCGGGTCACGCTTCTTCTGGAAAGAGCTCTATACGAGGCTTCTCTAGAGTCGGATAATGCTGAAGCTCTCCTCCAGACCTTTCTCGATCGCCACCCTGACCATCACCGAAGTACAGAAGCTCGCCTCGCTCTACTCGAAGCAGCCGTGCGTGCCG
>DFWB01000260.1 GCA_002380675.1 Akkermansiaceae bacterium UBA4145 | reverse complement strand
TGGCCCGAGCGGCAGGCTGGCTGCTTCCTGCGGGAATGGCAAAATCCGCTTGCCCTTTACTCCTCACCGGGGAAATCGGCACCGCTTGATTCATCGCGGAAGCTGTATTTTCCTGCTGCGGGGTCATTTCCCCAAAGGGATCTCCAGAATCATCGGAAGCGGTATTCTCACCGCGTGATGAAGGCTCCCCCGGCGATCGGGATGGCACCATTTCCAATGGAGCGAGAACGGCAGGACCGGAGGAAAATCCAGGCATGGGGAAACCCGGACCCACGGCCCCTTCGATCTCTGAACGATTCCCCTCAACAAGCTCAAATGGACTTGCTGCAGAGGCGGGCTGAGAGCCTTTTGTCGGGTGTAGTTTCGCCCGGTCCGAAGACATCATTGAATCACCCTGAGAACCATCCGTCTCTACCTGAAAAGGACTCTCGTTGACTTCGTCCCTGTCAGTGGAATCCCCAACCGGACGTGAAGCAAATGGATTAGATGAGTGATTTGAGTGAGGCATACCTTAAAGTGACTATCCACCAAGGTAGCTCCCTCCCCTTAGGAATGTAAAACCTATTTGATGTGAATAACCCGGAGCATTCCGGGTGCGCTCATCCAGAGAGACTTCACCTCAAACACCTGCATCCCTGCAAGCCAACTTTTCTTGCTACCCTTAACCCTTAAGCCTCTTCAACTCCCCACGCACCATCAGCTTACCGGCGGCACTCAGTCGATCAACGAAGAGAACTCCATTGAGGTGGTCCGTTTCGTGCTGAATCACCCTCGCCAACAACCCGTCGGTCTCGATGCGCAGCTCGCTCCCATCCAACTGTGGAAAGATTCCATCCACCATCCCCGGTCTCTGCACCTCCGCGCGGACCTCGTGAATACTCAGACATCCCTCCTCCATTCGTTCCTTACCTCCTCCTTTTTTGAAGGTTGGGTTTATGAAAACCAGCGGCATGATTTCCGTTACAGATACTTCCTCGCCATTCACCCGGAGAAAACTCACACAGTCGGGATCATGAGAGACATCCACAACTGCTAGTCGAAGGTCTATTCCTACCTGAGGAGCAGCAAGACCCACCCCGTTGGCGTCGTGCATAGTTTCAATCATATCCTCTACGAGGCTTCTGATTTCATCTGTGACTTCTTTGACCTCTCTGCAGCGTTTACGCAGAACTGGGTCTCCAAACTGGGTAATTGAGAGAATCATGGCTGAAGCGGGTCTACAAAGTCAACAGGTTGAGGGCGACGAATGCGGGCGGGAACGTCCTTGATGTCATACTGTGCTGCCGTCAGGGCGTCCAGCACCATGAAAAGCTGTGAAAGAGTCGCCGCCTGATCTGCCGCAAGCTCCAGCTTCCGAAGAGGGTTCTCCTCACGAAACACAATTAGCGCATCGGGCAGAAGATCAGGACTCGCAAGTTCATAGTTATCAAGGGTAATTGTTCCCCCTGCTCCAACCGCGAGTACCGCCCTGCGCTCCACCACCTCGGAGGTTTCCATTTCCTTCACCACTGGAAGAGTCACCTTCACCACTGGTCTTGGTTCGGGCAGCGCCGCAGAGCTCTTTTCCTCCTCCGGAACACCCCGGGTTACAATGAAGAAGATAAGCAGGATCGTTAGAATATCAATAAGGGGAACGATCGGAACCCGCTCCTTTCTTCGCCCTGGCTGGTAAAATTTCATTATTTGCCGGAGTCTGGAAATTGAGAGAGTGTCTGGTGACTGTCCATTTTCCCATCACGCTCTGCGGGTATATCACGAGCACCGATAATACCCCCTAGCAGCACTTCCAAGCGGGCTGCCATTGTCTCAATTTTTCTCGTGAAATAACTGTGGGCCACTACCGACGGGACTGCGACCACCATCCCGGCGATTGTGGTTCCCAACGCCCGCGCTATCCCAGCGCCAATCTTAGCGTTGTTGGCACCAGAAGTGAGGTCCTCGGTATTCCCAAAAATGAGAACTAACCCGCTCGCTGTTCCAAGAAGGCCTAACAAGGGAGCGACGGTAATAACCACGTCGAGAATTGGCAACCCCGCATTCATCCGCACAACCTCCTCTCTTGCACTCGCCTGCACCGCCTCCTTTGCTTCCCTCATGGGGAGATCCTCATTCCTCATGGCGACATCGCAAAGACGCGCAAGAGAAGAATCTCCCTCTCTGAACTCAGCGCGCAACCTTTCAAGATGGTCATTTTCGTAGTGCGTCTCGATCAACTCGATGTCGCCCGCTAAACGCCCGGGCACCACCGAGGACTTCGTGAGGGTAATCATTTTATATACAATCACCATGAGCGCCAGCACCGAGCAGAACACGATCAAGAGCATGAAAAACCCACCATCTGCAAAGAACTTCCACGTTTTCTGAAGAGCTTCTGGGGCAACGCCCGATACTGAAAATTGAGTAAACGCAGGCAACATCTCAAAAGTGAAAGTTAATATGAAATTCCAGAGGCTCTCCCTCAAGCTCCTCAACAACGTCTTCCGGCATACCAGGCAACTGCGGCTGTTGAACTGCCCTCATAGTGAAACCCTTCTGCATGGCGCTCGCTTGAAATACGTCAAGGTAACGTAGCCCAGAAACCCGCCCGGCCTTATCCACATAGAACCGGAGTGTCAGAATTCCCGGGAGAACATGATCCCTGTGCAGGACACAACGCCTCTGCCACTCCGTTTCAATGATCCGGTTTACCTGTGCCTTATATTTTCCAAGAGCCGTTGCCTCTACCTTCAGGGAGCTCTGACCTCGGCGACTGATCGTCCCCTCCATCCTCGTCTTCCGCGACTCCGTATTAAATCCCTCCTGCCCTTTACTATCCTTTAGCCGCTCCTCAGATGTCTCTTTCAACCCTTCCTCTTTACCTTCATCGGCCTCAGGCCGCTCTGGATCATTCTTATCCAAATTTTGCCGCAACTCGGATGCCTCTTCAACGGGGATCTCTACTACGTCGCGCTCTCCGGGGGGCGCGGGCGTAACATTTGGCGGGGTTGGGCTCTTGGTCTTTCCAACAGCAGATCCTGAGAGTTTCTCCGGAGGATCTCCGCCACCAGTCTGACCTTCGTTCTCTCCTGGTGAGAAATCGGAGTCGGTGAGAATTCTTTCGTTTCTTTCCGCTTCTCTTCCTCTCTGAGTCGGAACTGCCGGTCCATTCACCCGGGAAGGAGCGAGCTCGCTGCCCTCCTCTGTATTACGTTCGCCAATCAGAACCGCACCCTCGACAGTACGATCACTCTCCTGCTCCCGAGATGTCTCCACAAAGCTCTTTTCCTCAGCTTCAACCAACTCCGGCAGAGATGCGTCCTCAGCCGCTCGATCAAACTTTTCTGGGGATACACTTGTCTGCCTCAGGGCCTCACGCATCGCAATCAACTCAAGTGCGTCCAGCTCGACGAGAACCTCTCTCCCCTTATCCGCAGGAGCATTACTGATGATCTCATCATCATTCTCCTCCGTGAGAATATTTATTACGGCGCCTCCCACCATCGCGCCAAATGCCATCAGATGCAAAATCACCGCAGCGACCACCGCTATGGCGACACTCTTTTCTCTCGCTGGCCTGGGAGCGAACACGACGCAGGAATTCTCGCCCGAGTTCTCTCCTCTGGCAACTACCGAACAGCTTTCCATGCCCTCCAACAGGAAATAAATCCGCTGGAAAAATCTTCAGGGCGCCTTGAAAGCCACGCACAAACCTCCCCGGGAGGCATCCATATGCCAGCCTCAACCTCGGAACAAGGGAAGCGAATTGGGTCCGTTTGGCGAGCTTCGAAAAGATGCACAAACTCCCATCCTGTCTCTTTAGTGGGAGGCAAAATCGCCACGCGATTCAATTGCCCCATGTCTTCTCCGATATTCTGCTGACCAGCCTCTTCTCCGAGCTCTCTGACTGCGCAAGATTCATAATTCTCACCGGAATTGAGGTGGCCGCTAACACTAGAGCCCCAGACCCCGGGTTGAGCATCCTTCAGCCTCGATCTTTTCTGAAGAAATACTTCCCCGCGCTTATTCCGAATAAAGACATGAACGGCACGATGAATCAGATTTTTCTCATGAACTATCGACCGCTCTTCCTGACCGACTACCTGATCTTGCCCATTGACAACGTCAAACAACTCGTCATCCCGCTGTGGGATGTTGCTCAGAGGATGTGGGTCGTAGCACCTGCAAAGCTCTACCCATTGAGCGAGATCCAACTCCTCTGCCCGAGCAGTCTCTGCAACACCAAGATTAGCAGCTACCTCAGACCATTCTGGCTCTGATGGCAGAGCCTTTCGAAGCTGCTTACGCCTTTGGGAAAATCCCCGGCGGATCAGCTCGTCAAAAAAGCGAGCGTCATAGACCGGAAGCTCGTCGCTCCGCGGGCTGACCTCGACTACCGTTGAATCAATAGCCGGACGCGGATAAAACACACTGGGGCCGATCGTCTTTATTGGATTACTCACCCATTCGCTCTGCATCCTGAGCGAAAGCACGCCATATTGCTTTGTTCGCGGCTTCGCCACGATCCGATCGATCACCTCTCGCTGGAGCATGAGGACCGCTCGACAGATTGGAGATGGCCGCTCGAGAAAGTTTCTCAGGATTGCACCACCTGCGGAATAGGGCAGGTTCCCAATGAGCTTTACAGGCCGCTCCTTAAACAAGGGACGCAGGTCAACCCGGGCCCCATCTGCATGCACTACCTCAACGGCTTCGTCTTTGGCAAACCGGTGTTTCAGCCAATCCGCAAGCCTTCGGTCAAACTCGATAAGAAGTAATCGGCGCACCCTGCCCACAAGAGCCTCGCTCAACGAGCCCGTGCCCGGCCCTACTTCCACCACGAAATCGTCTGGACCCGGGTCCAGCTGATCCACAATCCACCGGGCCGTATTCGGGTCAGTAAGGAAGTTCTGGCCCAGTTTCTTGGAAGGAACTACCCCAGCCTGCTGAAGGGCCTCCCTGACATCATTCCCGGTCACGGGGAAATAATGAAGGAACCCTTCCGATGGGGCAAGAAACGAGAGACTGGAGATCAAGCACTCGCCACCTGCCACTCTCTTGGCTAAGTTAACCCCTACCGTGACTGCGGCCACCTACCTTACCCTTCTCCGGACCATTCTGGTTCCAGTCTTTGCGATTCCTGCAGTCTCCTATGGAATGAGCGTAAAATCAGGCAACCCCAACGAGGCCCTCCACTGGTTGGCTGTGGGGATATTTTTTGTCGCCGCAATGACGGATTACGCCGATGGGGTCATTGCTCGCCGCTACAACCAGCGAACCCGCCTTGGCGCATTCCTTGACCCGTTCGCAGATAAGCTCCTCATTCTCACCGCCGTAACGATCCTCTTTCTTCTCCCGTGGGGTGAAAACTGGAAGATCCCTGCCTGGTTCGTTGGGCTTGTCTTTCTCCGGGATGCCGTTGTCTGGGGCGGAATAGCAATTCTGCGCTATCTAAACCGTTCCGTTGAGATAAAACCGCATTGGACAGGAAAAGCCTGCACGGCTTCAATCATGTTCACCGTCTCATGGACAGGACTGAAAATCATTCCTATCAATCCAATTTATCCTGTGGTCGTAACCTCGGCCTTTATCGTTCTGGCTACCCATCAGAGCATTCTTCAAGGAGTGCAGATACTCCATCAGGAAAAATCTCGTCCATAAAATAACAGGACTATGAAACCCAGTATTCGGAAGCCCGTAGTAGCACTCGTTGGACGCCCCAACGTAGGCAAGTCTGCCTTGTTCAATCGCTTGGCTGGTCGAAGCATCTCAATTGTACATGATGAACCGGGGGTGACCCGGGATCGAGTCTCTTCCCCCTGTAACTTAACTGCCGTACCCTGTGATCTGGTGGACACCGGAGGCATCGGAGCTCTTGCTGATGCTGACTTTTCCGAGGCGGTCAGCACTGAAGCAGAGATCGCGATTGATACTTCTGATATCATACTTTTCCTTGTCGATGCCCGGGAGGGATCAACCCCCGTCGATCAGGCCATCGCCCAGCAACTCCGCAAAGCCGCCGACAAGGTGTGTCTCGTTATTAACAAAAGCGACCATCAGGAACTCGATCACGTTGCAGGAGATTTTGCAGGACTTGGACTCGGCGACGGGATTTCCGTGTCGGCAGCCCACGGGAGAAACATCAGACTACTTATTGGCGCTATCGACAGCCGTCTGACCCCATTTGCTGAATCAATACATGAAGCTGAGGAGGCATCTCGTGTTACTGGCCTCAAGATTGTTGTGATTGGAAGGCCCAATGCCGGGAAATCTTCGTTGGTCAATGCAATCCTAGACGACGACAGGACCATTGTGTCGGAGGTTGCCGGCACTACCCGCGATGCGGTTGATATCCCTTACGATCGCGCAGGTGAACGTCACACTCTGATCGATACCGCAGGTTTGCGCCAGCGCTCGCGAATGGATACATCCGTGGAAGTCTTTTCTGCCATGCGAGCCGAACGATCAATCCGCCGGGCAGATCTCTGCCTGCTAGTCGTCGATATAGCCGCCGGAATTACCGCGCAGGATCGCAAAATAGCCCGTCTCGTACAGAAAGAACAAAAACCCTGCATTATCGTAGCGAACAAGTGGGACCTCTACCATCCCGATGCTCCCAGAAGCGCTCGAATGGAAGAGGCCGAGGAGACGATCAGGAATGAACTCTTCTTCCTCCACTACGCACCTTTCATCTGCGTTTCTGCGAGAGAGCGACAGGAACTCGACAGGATTTTTGGTTCGATAAAAAAGGTGAGGGAAGGATCACAGAAGATCATGGGAACGGGGGAGCTTAATCGTCTTCTGAGCGATGCGCTTCGACGCAATCCCCCGCCCACCAGCAAGCGCCACCGGAGGCGGCTCAAGATTCTTTACGGTACCGCCGCGATCAATGACCGGTATTCCGCCGTGCCAGTGCCTCTTTACATCTTATTTGTAAACGACAAGCGCCTCCTTGGAGATACCTATCAGTCTTACCTTGAAAATACGCTTCGCAAGGAGAACCCCTCTCTAGGAATTCCTATCAATTTCTCAGTTCGGTCCCGTAGAAAACCCGAAAGGCAATAATTCCAAGGAAGGAGAGTGTTTCTCGTCCGGGTCAATCGACATCGCAGACCCTTATCCCGCCTTGATCGTTGATCCTGCTTCTCAGAGCGTACACACTGTCTCCATGCCCATACTCGAGGTCAACAACCTGACTACCAGATTCCATACGCGGGCAGGGGTCGTCCATGCGGTAGAGGACATCTCTTTTTCGCTAGAGGCTGGACAAACAGTCGGCATCGTCGGCGAATCCGGCTCGGGGAAAAGTGTGACTTGCTACTCCCTTCTGGGACTGATTCCGCAACCTCCAGGAAAAATTCACGGCGGGAGCGCCATTTTCCGGGGAAGCGGTGATCGTGCAGGCCTTGATCTTCTCGCCAGCTCCGAGAAAGAGCTAGCTAGTATTCGGGGCAAGAAGATCTCGATGATCTTTCAGGACCCCATGACATCTCTGAATCCATACCTCAAAATTTCCAAACAGCTGACCGAACCGTTGGAAATTCATGAGAATGTAAGTGGGGCAGATGCCTTAAAAAGAGCGATCATGGCATTAGAAGAGGTCGGAATACCTGAAGCATCCAAACGGATTCATGCTTATCCGCACGAATTCTCCGGTGGAATGCGGCAACGGGTCATGATCGCAATGGCTCTCATCACTAGACCTGAAATTCTGATCGCGGACGAACCCACAACAGCACTCGATGTAACCGTTCAAAAGCAGGTCCTTGATCTCCTGAAAGAACGCCAAAAAGCTCTCGGACTGTCCATCATCCTTATCACCCACGATCTGGCTGTGGTCTCGGAAAGCTGCGACTTGGTGAACGTCATGTATGCAGGCCAGATCGTAGAACACGCACAGACGAGTGAACTCTTCTCCAGACCTCTTCATGCCTATACCCGCTCACTATTGAAGAGCATTCCAGCTACTCACAAGAGTGGCGACTCTCTGTATACGATTCCGGGCGTTCCTCCGGACCTCTCTCAAGAGCCCAATTACTGCTCCTTCACTCCACGCAACACGATCGGGGATCAGAGCCTCTGCCTGACAGATGAACGACCTGAACTCAAGGAAGTCTCCAAGGGGCACTTTGTGCAAAACTGCCCGGGGTGCGTTGGTCGCTAGCCGATGCTCTCAGACCTCGATTTCCTCCCCGCCAACATGGAATCCAATCTTCCGCCTTTCCTCCGGCTCTACCGTCTGAGTATAGCATAAAATCTGGAGACTTGCCTGGTGCGACACGAACATACAGGAGGCCCCATCGAGGATTCCTTCCACTACGACTCCCGAATGTCCATCTTCTCCTACTGAGCGGACCTCTATGGCGCTCCCGTTAGCAAGAATACAGAGAATCGCAGGCTGCTCATCCTCAGCCAGACGCTCTCTCCACTTTTGAACCCGGTGGGCCAGTCGCTTCACAAATTCTCCTGCAGACTCAAACCGATGCTGCGCTTCTGCCGGCATATGAGCGAGAATCTCGCCGATATCAGGCATCCCTGTAATTCCTGGAAGACTGATGTATGGGCTCCGCAAGGACTCCTCTTTCTCGTTCGCCTCCCCCATCACCCTGGCTCATTCTCGATTTCGGCGTAGGCACTATGGTTGTGGATAGATTCAAAATTCTCAGCCTCAACCCTGTACCAAGAAATTGACCCCTGTTCCGCAGACCTCCTTGCCACATTTCTCACCAAGTCCTCTACGAACACAGGATGGTCATAGGCTCGTTCTGTTACCGCTTTTTCGTCGGGGCGCTTCAAAAGGCTGTAGAGCTCTGAACTCGCAGACTCCTCAACCGTCTCAATCGCATCCTCAATCCAGATTACCTGCGAGGACCTGAGTGAATAGGTAACGATGCCCCTCTGATTATGGGCTCCTCGTTCACTGATGGCCTTCGAGCATGGACACAGAGTCGTGACCGGCACCATAACCGTAAGGACAAAATCCTCTGTCTTTCCTGCTTCGATTTCAAAGCGAACCTCATAGCTAAGGCTACTCTCTTTCTCCGTTACAGGAGCCCGCTTGGAGCGAAAGAAAGGGAATTGGTAACTGACCCATGCGCTCTCTGCTTTGAGGCGTCTCTGAAGCTCGCGTGGCACCATCCCCGGCTCCCTCACGTCCAGGCAGTTTCCATGCTCGTTGAGGACCTCAACAAAACGACTCATGTGCGTCCCCCTCTTTTCATGGGGTAGGTTCACAGCCAATGAGACATCTGCCACAGTATGCTGGAGATCGCCATCCCGACCCACAACCGCGACAGGGTGCTTCAAGGACTTGATCCCTACCCGATCGATAGGCAGATTGCGATCGTCCCTCTCGTTCTGCGTGTCAGTCAGCTCCTGCATCGATCCCATGGGGGCCAGCTAGACCATGACGCTACCATTGAGCCTGACTATTCGGTCAGGCATTCAGGAGAAGAATCAGGGCAGCAGACTTACAGCCCGGGCCCGCTTGATCTCACGAGTGATCTTACGATGCATCTTGGCAGACACCCCGGTCACCTTCCGCGGAAGAATTTTTCCCGTCTCAGTGGTGAACTTTGCGAGAACATTAGGGTTAAGGTAAGTAATCTGCTCGATCTGGAGATCGAGCCGCTTCCGCGTCATCCTCTTATTCGCCTTCCGGAAAGCAATCCGGCGCTCCTTGGTCTTGGGCTCACTCATGATCAGTCGTTAGCGAAGTTCGCGATGGAGCGTTCTACGCTTTAGGTAGTGATTGAACTTTACTTTCTCAAGCCTCCCCGGTGTCCGCAGACTTTTCTTGTTCCGGGTAGTAGCGTAGCGGGAAGGCTGTTTGCCCTCCGCCTTAGCTTCGGTGCATTCGAGAATGATGATGTCGCGTGGCATGGTTGCGAAAAGGGCGGGAAACCTAGCGGATCAGGCGCTTCCGTCAAGAGAAACTGCTGAAGAGCCAGATGCAGCGGCTCCAAACCCTACCGCATCAGAGCTCCGGAATTTCCGATTAGGATTCTCCTGCTCCCACTTGGACTGGCACTCTACCGTGAGACGGGCAAATGGTATCGCCTCCAAACGAGCCTGAGGAATTCTTTTTCCTGACAGCCCACATATTCCGTAAGATCCATCCGCGATACGTTCCAAAGCCGCCTGTATCTCCTGGAGGGCATCCTGCTCCTTGGAAAGAAGGTTCAGCGCAAAATCACGGTCATAAGCGTCGCTACCTGCGTCACCCAGATGGGTTCCGCTTACCGATGCCTCTCCACCCGAAGAACCATTACGGAGGGTTTCCTGCTGAACCCCATACATGGCGTCCATCAGCTCGTCCTGAAGGTCAAGAAGACGCTGCCGCTGCTTTTTAACGAAAAGCGTTAATTTAACAGGCTTTCTGGGCGCAACCTTCTTGGCTACAGCCTTCTTCGCGGGAACTTTCTTTGCAGCCTTCTTCGCGG
>DFWB01000214.1:1145-10661 GCA_002380675.1 Akkermansiaceae bacterium UBA4145 | reverse complement strand
TTCGAGACGGGGGAATACCTCGGTGAGCGAAGTGTTCTCGCAAAGATTGCCCTGATCGCGGGCCGATCCTTCGTTGCTCTGGACCGTCAAAAAAAAGCGATCGCACAGTTCTTCAACTCTGAGCGTCTCGCCCTGAGTGTTAAGCCCAAGCCCCTCAGGAAGATCGGCTTCGAGGCAAGCTATCGACGACTGAACTGCTTTTACAGGATTAACGGCGCAAACATACCGACTCAGGTCGACGCCTTCGCGGAGGCCTATGAAGAAGAAAATCTCGGGAGTCCGTGGCTGCACAAAGCACTCCTCATGAAAGCAGAAACTCTTTTTCACGAGGCAGACGGAAGCCGGGCCGCGGCCGCCTATAACGAAGTCAATCCCTCCGCCCTGCCCGTGGAAATGAGGGCCGATGTCTACTTCAAGCGGGGCTGGTGCCTTGCAGATACAGGTGAATATGGCCGAGCCGCACAGAACCTCTCGAGCTTCCTTGCCACCTTTCCTGATCACGAACGTTTTAGTGAGGCCCTCGCCAAGCGCGCCTATGCCTACATTAAGATAGGTGACCGGAAATCTGCCCTGAAGGATCTTCAAAACCTCCTTGAGCGCACACCAGAAACCGATCTTGCATCATTCGCATACCAGTATTGTGGGAAAATTCACCGGGATGAGCAGCGCTGGCCAGAGATGATCACCAGCTACGAAAAACTTCTGTCCTTACCCGGATCAGAGATCGACCGGAAATCGAGGGCCGATGCGCAATACTGGATGGGGTGGGGTTGCTACAAGCAGCAGAAGTGGACAAGAGCGATAACCCACTTCCAGCAGGCGAGAGATCTCCTTCCTGAGCGCTACCGCGAGCCAGCTGGAGTGCATATCGTACTCTCCGCATATTCCCTGCTGGACTCCGATCAACTCAAGGAGGGAGTAGATCAACTCCTCTCAGATGCTCCGCACCAGCAATTCCCAGCCCGCATGCTCACGTGGCTCGGACTGGAGCGATTTTCAAAGGGGGATTATGACGGGGCCAACCGTTTCCTCGGGCTTGCAACGTCCCCGGAAGCTCCCACCCAGAGCGATACTCTTGTATGGCGTCATCTCGCAAAGGCCCGCCTTGAGATGCGGGACTTTGAAGGGGCTGCGGCAGCCCTCGCCATTCTTCTCTCCCTCGATCAGGAAGACTTCTGGAAAGCGGATGCCCTTCTCGACCAGAGCCACGCATTGATTGGACTCCAAAAATGGGAAGAGGCGCATTCTTCGGCCGGGGGGGGGATTGCCCTGAACCCCTCGGGAACGGTTCAGGCTGGGCTTTATCTTGCCATTGCAGATATCGGTATGCACCGCATGGACTACGAGACTGCGGCCGCAAACTATCTCAAAGCGTCCGACCTGTTCATCGATGATCGGGAAATCAAACCGTTGGGCCTCTTCCGGGCAGCCAAAGCGATGGAAAAGGGCGGCAATCTGGAAAGGGCGAGCCGAATCAGGGAGCAACTCCAGAAAGAATTCCCTTCCTGGAAATCACCGGAGAGCTAACGCTTCTAATCGCTCACCCCGGTTCAGCCTTACCCCAGTCGGGGGGGTGCAGGAAAATTTTCTGCTTTCCGGGCCCGTTCCCAAGGAAGACCTCTTCTCAAGAACTAAAATCGTCATTTTGGTTGCCAGATCATCCGAAGGGCTTATTAAAATCCAACGCCTCGAAGCGACCGTTTTACAGGACGATTGATCCGCCACTTCTCCCTCTCTCATGACCATACCCCCAATCCTTGTCCCGATTGCTGGAATCGTCGGATTGATCATCGCATTCATTCTGCTCGCACGCATTGTCCGGTATTCCGGAGGTGAGGGCAAAGTGGCCGAAATCGCCGAAAAGATCCACCGGGGTGCCATGGTGTTCATGAAGAGGGAATTCCTTCTTATTTCTATCTTTGCACTAGTGATCGGGGGCGCCCTCTTTTTCTTTCAGAAACAGGAATATGGTCGACAGCAGTCACTGGCATTCTTTCTCGGCGCCCTCTCCTCCTCTATCGCTGGTTTCATCGGGATGTACACCGCTACCAAGGCGAATGTCAGGACAACCCTGGCCGCCAAGAATGAGGGTGCGGCTAAAGCCCTCACCATCGCATTCTTTGGTGGTGCGGTGATGGGCCTGACGGTGGCCTCAATGGGTCTCATTGGCCTCGGAGGACTATTCGCGTTTTTCAAAGACCATCACGAAGTCGCCGAGATCATGGAGGGCTTCGCCATGGGAGCCTCGCTGGTTGCTCTCTTCTACCGGGTTGGGGGCGGAATCTTTACCAAGGCCGCGGACGTCGGTGCCGATCTCGTCGGCAAGGTTGAAGCAGGTATTCCCGAGGACGACCCGAGAAACCCGGGAGTTATCGCCGACAACGTCGGTGATAATGTCGGCGATGTTGCCGGAATGGGATCCGACATTTTCGAATCCTACTGTAATGCACAGATTGCCACCCTCGCAATCGCGGCTGCAGTTGGGGCCCGGGCCATCAATTCCGCAGATGAGCAAGCCCTCGCCTTCATGGAAAAAATTGGAGCCGCTCCCGGGCAAAAAGGGATGGAGCAGCTCATGCAGCTCCCCCTTCTCCTCACCGCTGTCGGTCTCCTCTGCTCTCTTCTCGGCATCCTTATCGTCAAGAGTCTCGCTGGCAAAAATCCGGCTGAAGCCCTTCGATTTGGAACGATCGGGTCAGCTGTTCTCTACATTGGTGCGGCCTTTGGCCTCGCCAGCATGCTCGGTCTGAGCCCGAATGTAGGACTCTGTATCCTCTGCGGCGCGGTAGGAGGAATCATAATCGGGCTCATCACGGAGCACTTCACCGGCGGCAAACCCGTCAAGGAAATCGCGCGCCAGGGCGAGACAGGAGTCGCCACTATCATGATTGCCGGCCTCTCGGTCGGTTTGAAATCGGTCGCTATTCCGCTGCTCACGATTGCCGCTACAATTTACGTCTCTTTTGAGTTTGCCGGCCTCTACGGAGTGGGAATGGCAGCTGTTGGTATGCTGGGCACGGTAGGAATCACCATGGCTATAGACGCCTACGGCCCCGTAGCCGACAACGCGGGTGGAATAGCCGAAATGGCTGCTATGGGCGAAGAGACGCGCAAGATCACCGACGGTCTGGATGCGGTTGGAAATACCACCGCTGCCATTGGAAAAGGGTTTGCTATTGGAGCAGCTGGTCTCTCAGCCCTCGCCCTGACTACGGCTTTCATCCAGAAGACAGGAGTTGTGCTGAATCTGAGCCAACCGGAAATCCTACGTACTTTCTTCGTGGGTGTCTTTATTGGAGGAGTTGTCCCCTTCCTTAATGGAGCGATCACCATGGATGCCGTCGGCCGGGCAGCCTTTGACATGATTTCTGAGATCCGGCGTCAGTTTCGTGAAATCCCTGGCCTTCTTGAGGGCACTGGCGAACCCGACTCCGACCGCTGCGTAGATATCGCCACAAAAGCCGCTACCAAGCGAATGATCCTGCCCGCGATCCTCGCGGTGGGGACCCCAGTGGCCGTCGGCTTCGGCTTCGGAGCAGAAGGCGCCACGGCCCTCGCCGGAACACTTTGCGGAGCCCTTCTTGGGTGTATCCTCCTCGCTCTGATGATGTCTAATGCCGGCGGCGCATGGGACAATGCCAAGAAATATGTCGAGGATGGCCACTTCGGAGGTAAAGGCGGAGAAACCCACAAGGGATGCGTCGTTGGCGATACTGTCGGCGACCCTCTTAAGGACACCTCGGGCCCGTCTATGAACATTATGATCAACGTGATGGCAATCGTCAGCCTCGTGATCGCCCCGCTTCTTGCCTGAAGAGCAGACCACCGGTGAGGACTCAGACGGGAGGAACCGGCTCTTCCTTCTCCTCAGCCTGAGAGCGGACCAGATTAGCCACCAGCGGTTTGAGGGTAAGTCCCTGCACCGCAATGGAAAAAATCACAATCACGTAAGTCGCCACCAGGATTACCTCCCTGTGCTCTATCGACTTGGGTATCGCGAGAGCCAGAGCCACTGAAATCCCGCCCCGAAGCCCTCCCCAGGTCAGAACCCGCACCACTCCGGGAGAGAATTCCCGTTTTCTTCTCAACAGCATCACAGGCACTGACGTAGCCGTAAATCGAGCACCCAGAACAACCACGATAAGGATAGCCCCCGCGGCAACTGCCTTGCCCGACAAATCCAGCACGAACAACTCCAGCCCGATCAGGAGGAACAAGACCGCGTTCAGAATCTCATCAACGAGCTCCCAGAAAGTATCCAGGTGCTCCCGGGTCTTGTCACTCATGGCAAAGCTCCGTCCATGATTACCCATCATGAGGCCGGCGACCACCATCGCAAGAGGCCCACTCAGGTGCCATTGAGAAGCGAGGCGATAGCCCGCCACCACTAAGGCCAGAGTGATCAGGATTTCCATCTGGTAGTTATCGATCGAACGGAGCATGAAGTATGCTCCCAGTCCCAGGACGAATCCCCACAGCATCCCGCCTCCAGCTTCCCACAGAAACAGCTGAACTATATCCCCTGCTCCGGAAATACCGTGATCCCCTTGACCGCCTACCGCAATTCCGAGGAGTGCAAGGAATACCACGACCCCCACCCCATCATTGAAAAGTGACTCTCCCGTAATCTTGGTCTCGAGGGATTTTGGCGCCCCTGCTGTCTTGAGAATCCCGAGAACAGCTACCGGGTCTGTCGGTGAAATAAGGGATCCGAACACGAGGCACCAGATGAATGGCACCTCGAAGCCGAACAAGGGCAGAAGGAGCCAAGAAGCACCTCCAACAAGAAACGTCGAGAGAAGCACTCCGAAACTCGCCATGATGGATACAACCTTCTTCTGGTCCAGAAGGTCCCCGAGGTTCACGTGAAGAGCGCCTGCAAACAGGAGGAAACTCAGCATTCCCTCCATCAAAGCCTTATTGAAATCGATGGACTCCACAAAGCGATCCGCTGCTTCCGGAAGAAGAGGAAGAGCATCCCGGAACACCAGGAGCAGAACGCTGACTAACAAGCTGATCAGCATGATTCCGATCGTGGTGGGCAACTTGAACAGCTTCAGGTTCAGGTAACCAAAAACGGCAGCGAGAACGAGGAGGACGGAGGCCAGATCAAGAAATTCCATGGGATTACATTGGTTTAAGGTTCAGGATTAGCCCTCGAGAAAAAGCCCCTTCATTCGGGATTAGCGGGTGAATCGGAGAATCCAAATTTGTCACCGACTGCGGACCACCCCGTGGAGAGCACTTCATCAATGATCACCTGATCAGGACCGGAATCCTCCGCATATCGAATTTTCACAATAAAAGCCCGGGGTTTTCCCTCCTTGTCTCCGTACCGGACCAACCTCTTTTCTTCCTCGGAGCGACGTGCCACATAACCAAAGAGTGTATGTTCACGGTCAGGAGATTGGAGGCGGAAGGAAGTCCATTTACCTTCATCTCCGAATCCATAATTATAGTATTCAACCTTCGAGCAAAGGACCCGGAAGACCATCGGCGTCATCGTGCGGGCCTCCCGGATGTCCTCCCACGTCATCTCGGAGTAGCCAACCCAGCTCTCCCAATCGACCCGATAGCCATTCTCACCACGCTGAACAGTGATCGGCCTGCGGCTATTATCAGAAAAAATCACATCCGTTGCCCACAGATCCCCATTTTTTACGATACGCCCACCGGAAGCTACCTGTTTGGCCACCTTGGGCTTCAACTCACGTGTCCGGTAATAGTCCCTGATTCTATCCTGCTGGTAGCGATCCCGGAGGGTAACGGCAAGAAGCTCGTCCACGGTAGTAGCCCCGAGAAACCTCTCGACTGTCTCAGTCATCGCAGCAACCTCGGCGTCAATATCCGCCGTTCGTAATTCTTGCACGAGCACCCCTTCTTCGTTCTCTGCTCCAAGAACTATTCCTTCCCTCGCGAGCATGGCATCCCCGGAGGAAACCGGGCCCTCTTCGTTATCTCGATCCACAAGAAATAGAATCAGTACTCCAGCGATCAAGACGGCAGCAATGAGACCTCCAAAAAGCACAATCTTCCAGGAAGTAGCTTGAGCATTTCCTGAAAGCTCCTCAGAGGTTTCCGAATCCCAGCCAAGCTTCTCCGATCGCCTTCTCCCTTTCACGACCTTACGACGCCTCTTTCTCCTCCTTCTGGTTCTTTCCTGAGCGCGAGGCTGACTCTTCAGAGATCCCTCATTTGCCGACCTGTCGATCGTCAAATCGGCTTTCCGAAACTCCTGCCCGATGCTTCGGCTCACCACCACATCAGCCTTCCGGAATTCCTGCTCGACCGTTTGGTTCACCAACACGTCAGGCTTCCGGCTTTGCTTCTCCTTAACTCGCCCTGTCGGCAGATCGCCTGCCAGATTTACATCAACTTGCACCTGCCTCGGCCTAACTGCCACCGCCATCGCAGCAGTATCCGAGGGCAATGAAACGCCAACACCCATAATTTCCCCACAAATTGGGCACGCCACCATTACTCCGCTGGAGCCAGCAGGAAGTCGAAAAATGGCATGGCATAATGGGCAGGAATATGCGCCCCATTCGTTTTGGACCTCGTTGGGGCCTTGCTCCATCGTGCAAGCAGGATAATACCCCACCCGGAAGGGCTCAATCTGATTTGATCTCGATCTTTTTCGGGCGCCGAAGCGGGATCCCCCCATCTTCATCGCCGAGAATTTCGGTCTCCAGCAGCAAACTGGGACCCTTCACAAAAATGCTCAACTCCCCCTGAATGTTCTCCAAACTCACCAACTCAGCATTGTAGGGGTCTTCTCCAATCAGTCCACTCGCCTGAGGAAGAATCGGAGCTACCGGGAGAAGCTGCTGGTCACCTGATTCCATCGCCAGAGGTCCATAGCGTTTCAGAACCTCATTGGTTCCAATACCCCCCTTCCCATGTAGGTCGCATAATCCAAGTTTTATCCGGTCAGCACGCAGCCACTCGGTCTTACCCGCATAACGAAAGCTTCGGTTTCCCTGTGTATCTTCCACCGAGTCGTAACAGTAGCGGGTTGCCAGCAACCCGGAATGACGGCAAATTTTTGCGGGCGTCAATCCTTCGGGGACCTCAATCCCTTTACCAGGATAGTGCTGATCAGCGATATTCATCACCTCGGCCCATGGACGAAAAGTGAGATGTTTTCCAAAAGCGTTCTCGTAGACCGCTTTTTTCCCCTGATGGAACCCTACCCAGACTCCCAAGACTACTCTACCGTTATACCCAAGGCTCCACCCGTCGGCAAAATCATGCGTGGTTCCGGTCTTAACCGCTCCCGGAAAAGAGGGGGAGGCAATGGCTGATGCCTCCTCTGCAAGATTTCCATCGATCATGGATTCTCGCAGCATTTCGTGAATCTGATAGGCCGTGATCTCGTCACATGCAGCCTCGAGCCCGGACTTTGCGGGAGCAGGCGCTTCGTAAACCACCTCTCCTTTTCCATTCTCAATACGCTCGATGTAGCGGGGTTCACCGGGAAGCTGACCCTTACGGGAAATCGCGGCATAAACCCCAACCGCTTCCCGAAGTGAAACCGAGTCGTGGCCAAGAAGCATCCGGGTAAGTAGATCTTCTCTGCCTACCGGGAGACCAAATGCTCTGGCCTGCGCCGCGACCCTCGCCAGAGTCAACTCGCGCCCCAACCGCACCGTAGCGGCCAATTTGGAAGAGGACAGCGCCCGCGCACTGGAAATTCTCCCCTCATAATACGGATTCGCAACTTCCATACCCCACTCCCCAAGAATCCCTTCCTGAGCACCAACCGCGACCGCCCGTGCATCCATCGCTTCATCCCGGACAGTAGTGCAGGGGTGACCTCCATCCTGCAAGGCAGCTGCATAAACCATTGGGAGAAAAGCCGTTCCAAATGGCCGCCGCCCGAGTTCAATAAAATCATACTGGGAATGCGCGTAGTCCCTGCCTCCGACATGAGCGAGAACGTTTCCCGTATCCGGATCGATCATCAGGGCAGCACCCTGCACGTAGGCGGGCACTTTACCTGGAGAGGGCTCGAAGTCCCTGCGTTTCTGATGGCTGTATCCCGTCTTGGACTCGATGACGTCGAGATGCTCCCGCAAGCTCTGCTCTGCCTGCTCCTGCACATCCCGGTCAATTGTAGTATGAATCCTGAATCCACCCCGGGACATCGCCTCAATACCCACTTTCTCGAGGGCGATATCATCGACGATTTCGTAAAGGTGCGACTTCCCCTTCCGTAAGGGTTTAGGATTAACCACCACGGGCTTGCTGGAGAGCCGCATCCATTCCGCTTCCGTGATCATCTCCTCGGCCAGCATTCGGTTCAGCACGTGATCCCGTGCCTTGCGATTCTTCGCCGGGTTGGAAAGGGGAGAAATCAGAGTCGGGTTTTTTACACAGGCCACCAGCGAGGCGCACTCCTCGACTGTAAGCGCCATAGGCTCTTTTCCAAAGTATCCCAACGCCGCGGAGCGCACACCATAGTATCCATGTCCAAAAGGAATCCGGTTCAGGTAATACTCCAAGACCACCCTCTTCATGCGACCCTTCCTCTCCGCTTCATCAGGATACTCTGCCATCAGCGAACGCGTGAGGTGCCGCTCGATCCGCAGGGCGAGAAAGGCCTCTACGATTTTCCTCTCGATGCCTGTCTGCCCAAGAGCGCGGGCCCCCGACTTCAAATCGAAGGCATTTCGAGCCAGCTGCATGGTAATTGTGCTGGCACCCTGCGTCACCGCCCGGGCCTTGAAGTTCAACCAGACCGCCCGGGCCACCCCAACCTGGTCGACTCCATTATGCTCAAAGAAACGCTGATCTTCCTGAGCGATGAGGGCATCGATCAGCTTCTCGGGCACCTCTTCAATAGAAACCTTACTCCGGTTTTCCACGAACATCCGGCCAATCTCCCGGCCCTTCCGGTCCAGAATCATGCTGGGGATCTCAACATCATCGATCGTTGAGATGTCTATCGCCGCCGCCTGTTGCTTGTAGGGCTCCAGCCGTTCATTGGCGATTCTCAGGGCCACGATCGCAGCGGTCATGCAGAGAAGAAGGAAAACCCACAACCCTTTGCGCTTGTAAAAACGCCGCTTTCGTCGGTTTTTGGTGTTCTGTTTCGCCATGGAATCAAGGGATCCAAATCGGCTTAGTCCCTCCCCTGTCGAGGGAAATTACCCGTCTTCCCCGACTGGGGCAACTCCTCTATTCCTCCATGTCCTTGCTCCCATGATCAAGGAGGGCGGCCCGCTCTCATTTTCCCGCTTCATGGAGCTAGCCCTCTATCACGAGGATTTTGGCTACTACACTGATCCAAACCGCACCCGGGTCGGCAAGACTGGCGACTTCGCTACCAGCGTCAGTATCGGTCCCGCCTACGGCCGTCTTCTTTCTCTTAGAATTCGTCAGGTCTGGGAAGCCCATGGCAACCCACAGGTCTTTTCCGTCCTCGAACTCGGCCCCGAGGATGGCTCCCTTGCACTCGACATCCTAAAGGCCGCCCATCAACAGGACGCTGCCTTCCACCAAGCCCTGCACTAC
>DFWB01000214.1:683-819 GCA_002380675.1 Akkermansiaceae bacterium UBA4145 | reverse complement strand
CCGCCTGCGAACCCGGCGCCCGCAAACGTGAGGCCCTTGCCAACCGCTTCGCAGCCGCTGGGGAGCCGAACCTCCGGGTGGTAGCAGCTCCCGAAGAAGCCAAGGCGGAGCGGGGAATCATCCTCGGCAATGAAGT
>DFWB01000214.1:0-341 GCA_002380675.1 Akkermansiaceae bacterium UBA4145 | reverse complement strand
CTCCCCGTTCACCTCGTTCGCTGGTCAGGAGGCTCCTGGCAGGAAATGTCCGTGGGACTCGAGGACGAGAAGCTCACATGGACCATGTCTCCCTGTTCTGACGGCCCGCTGAGCGACCACCTCACCAAACTTCCTGTGGATCTGCCAGAAGGCTACACCACTGAGGTGTGCCTCAATCTCTTTCCTCTGATAAAGGAACTGGCCGCCACCTTCGAGGATGCTCTGATTCTTCTCGTGGACTACGGCTTTGAGCGTAGCGAATACTACCACCCGGACCGCTGCGAGGGCACGCTGCAGACCTACACCCGTCATCAAGTCGGGAAAGATCCGCTTGAAGCTCC
>DFWB01000282.1 GCA_002380675.1 Akkermansiaceae bacterium UBA4145 | reverse complement strand
ATTTCCAGCTCGGGAGATTGCCATAAGGTGACTGAGGCCGAGAAGTTGCGGACGATAAAGGAAATTGTTTTTCCGTGATACCCGTCCGACGGATTCCCGATAAGCCCCGCACGGGGATGGGACGTGGTTTGAATGACCATGAACAGGAGGGGTCTACATCGTAAGGCGGACATTTGGAATCGCGAAAATTATTGGGTTTTTTGCAGGCGTTCTCCATGGCAAGAGAAGGCATGAACCAGAAACTGCGATGGCAGGACAAATCCCTGATTGGGGTAGTGCACCTCAAACCCCTTCCGGGGGCTCCCCGTTTTGAGGGATCGATGAGCGAGGTCTGTGCGGCCGCCGTTGCCGATGCGCGAGCCTACGAGGAGGGTGGAGCCCAGGCCATCATGATTGAGAATTTCGGGGACCTTCCCTTTGGAAGGCATTCAGTGGCTCCGGAGACCGTGGCCTCCATGGCGGTAGCGGCACAATCCATCAGAGAGGCGGGATGTAAGCTTCCCCTCGGATTCAACGTTCTTCGTAATGACGTCTCTTCGGGTCTTGGCCTGGCCGCTTCCTGTGAGGGAGCGTTCGTCAGAGTCAATGTGCATACAGGGGCCGTGGAGGCAGATCAGGGAATCATTCAGGGCGAGGCTCATGACACCATACGGAAAAGGGCGGTATTATGTCCGGGGGTTGGGATCTGGGCAGACGTTCTCGTTAAGCATGCAGTTCCAATCGGGGACCTTGGAATCGAAGAGGCCGCGCGGGATACGTTTCAACGAGGTCTTGCAGATGCGCTCATCGTATCGGGAGTTGCTACTGGTGAGCCCACCGGAGTAGAGGATCTCCGCAAGGTCAAGGGGGCCTGTCCGGATGCGCCTCTGCTTGTGGGTAGCGGGGCCCGGGTGAGTAATGCGAGGGACCTACTTGAATATGCCGACGGTTTGATTGTGGCATCCTCTCTCAAGCTGGACGGGATTCTCAGTAACCCGGTCGACGTCGATCGGGTGCGTGAATTGAGAGCAATAATGGACTGAGCTCCCGGGATCCCAAGTGGGTGCTTTGGATAAGGTTACTTAATCCAGAGGAAAAGCCCGGGCGTTCGACCTGAGAGAAAGTTCCTCAGGACTGTAGAGCGTTGATGGACTGGTGTTTCCGATACCCGGGACAGAGATGGTAGACTGGGCGGGAGACAGGCGAACGACAGAAAGGCCGAGAGAAGCACTCACGGTGAGGAAGAGAGCTGCTGCGATGATAAAGGGGTGGCCTTTGCTGCGGCAGCATACCACCCGTTCGATACGGGCTCGGAGGGGGGCCCGTCCAGCCATCGCCATTGCTGATGCAGGGAGAGCTGAGGCCTCTGCAATGTCACAAAGTGCACTCGCGTAATTACCGGGGTTGGTCCCTGCGGCAATCACTCTGGCATCGCAGGCGAATTCACACTGGGTGACAAGCTTGCCGCGCAACCACCATACGAGTGGGTTGAACCAGTAGACGACACAGGCGCATCGTGCGGCAAGATTGGTCCAGAGGTCGTGGCGGGCAACGTGACCAAGCTCGTGCATGAGCACCATTCGAAGGGTATCTCGCTCCCATCGATGACAATACTCCGGGAGATAGATCACGGGACGGAAAAGCCCAGCTACGAAGGGTGTAGGAGTCTGTGGATGAACATGGATTCGAACTCGGCGGCGGAGGCCTAATTGTGAGCTGCATTCCCCGAGAACCTGGGCAATGACAGGATCTTTCGAGGGAACTGATTCGGCCCTGAATTGGCGAAGACCTCCCCAGTCCACCAGTATTCTTAGTGCAAAGAAGATCATTCCTCCGGCCCAGATCAGGGCGATGAAATGGATTGTCGGTGAGGAGGTTGCAGGCGAGTCCGATAGCGGCAAGGCCGACATCTCAAGATTGACTTTCGGGAGTAAGGTGAGGAGTGGCAGGGCAAGGAGGGTCATCAGGCTCCCCAAGGTAAGGAGGGGAGACTCTGCAGGGTCTCTACGACCTGCGATCCAGACTATCACGCCCGCAAGGAGTGAGAGAGCTGCGCTGCTGAGAAGAAGAGACATTGTCGTGGGCTGAGTTATGAACGCCGCAGGAGGCTTACTTCTTCCGGATTAATTCTCGGATACTGTCGATTTCACTCTTGCTGAGCTGCTGGTCGCGCGGGTCAAGGAGAGCCGCCACGAGGTTTTCGGGCTTTCCTTCAAAAAATGTGCGAAGGAGGCTATCCAAAGCAGTCCGCTTGGCTTTCTTGGGTGACTTCGCACGGTAGACGTAACGCCTTCCCTCTTTCAGGTGGCTCACCATGTCCTTGCCCTCAAGGGTGGCCAAAAGGGCTCGTACGGCAGAGTAGGATGGAGGGTCTGGAAGGTTTTCCTGCACTTCCTTGGCGGTGCCCTGCTCCAGTCGGTAAAGGATTTCAAGAATCTGACGCTCGCGCCGCGAGACTTGGCCCTTTTCCAGACGATTCATGGGGGGGACCCTAGACGAGTGCTATAAAACCCGCAATAGTTAATGTTGGAAAAGCAGCACAAAATAATTGACGGCCACCCTCAATTGCTGTTTTTCTAGCATCGATGAAGGTGAAAGAGTCCAGTGTGCGAAACGGGATGAGGGGTCTTCTCTTGGGACTGGGCGTGGGGCTACCGATTTTTTTGAACAGCTGTGCGAATACCGATTCGATGCCGCGCGGAGCTGCTTCAGAAGAAGTATCCCGCACTCTGCCAATTGGGGATTCGTCGAGCCCGCGTTCGTTGGGTGCCCCGGGGGATAATGCCCTTGCTGCTTCGCCGGAATATTTTCGCAAGTCGAGCCCGCGGCCAGGCTATGCGACCGCATGGGGGCCCTCGCTCTCCTCGCGTATGACTTACACGAGTTTCCGGCGATCCAATGATACTCCGCATGGGGGCATCGCCAGCGTGTACTACAACGACAAGGAGGGAGTCGCTGAGATGACTGGGCGCGACTACTACACTTCGACTGGTCGCAAGCGGGCTGCCAATGGGCTGGTGGAATGGGGTATGCGGAGCGGATTTGGTATCCTTCGAAGTTATCATTCGAAGGGAAAGCGTTACGTAGTGGGGCGCCGAAATGCGAAATATTCTATTTCTCTGAAGAATAATTCTCGCTCCCGCCTCGAGGTCGTCGTGAGTGTGGATGGGCTCGACGTGGTAGATGGAAAGCCCGCAAGCTTGCGCAAGCGCGGCTACATTCTGGCTCCGGAACAGACCGTTGAGATCAGGGGATGGCGATCCAGCGAGGAGGAAGTAGCTTCCTTCATGTTTTCCCCGGTAGGGGGCTCCTACTCCCATCTCAAACACGGAGAGACACGAAATATCGGGGTGGTAGGACTCGCGGTGTTTACCGAGAAGGGAATCGACCCATGGAGTGGGCGATCCGCCGATGGGCCTCGCCGGTTTTCGGCCTCGCCTTTTGCGGAATCCCCTCTTCGACGGGCACGCTAACGACGAGCGTGAAAACATGCCGACGGGCAAAGGATTGAAACCTTCTTAGGGCTATACGACTCCGGTTCAGGTCCCCGGTCTTGTCTCAGGCACCGGATCGTTCTTTGTATCATAAACTTCAAATCCGCATCGTTGATAATTGGCCAGAGCCCTGGGGTGATCCTGTTCGCAGGTGTGTAACCAGACATGATCTACTGCTCCAATAGTCCAGGAGTAGCGCACTACCAGCTCGAGAGACGGTCCTCCCAGGCCTTTTCCGATAGAGGAGGGGAGGAGGCCAAAGCTGAGAATTTCTACGTCCCCGTCGCGATTGATTAATTCCCCATAGCCGATTTCGTTCTCATCGAGAACGACCACAACAGTGGTTATGGGGTTGGATTTAAGAAAATCGTTCCAGTGCCGTGTGCTCCACGCGGCACATGCATTCCAGTTCCATTCCTTGCCGACCTCTCGGTAAAAGCGTTGATTCACTGCCCCATCGGGGGGATCGATGATACGTAAGCACAGGCCTGCCCGGGGAGCGACCGGGACGAGATCGTCCGGTGAGTTCATTTGGAGATAATAAGTTCTCACAAGTTGCGAGAATGATTGAGATTTCGCGGGATTGCGAGTCTCGGGAATGAGATGAAAGTGGGTTTTCTTCCCCGCCAGAGGGCTTTTTGACTTTAGGCTTCCAGTCTCCGGTGAGTGCGGTCTACCGTAGTGGTCCACTTCCCGGGTGATCGCGGGGTTTTCGTTTCGATGAAGGCCTCGAGGAAAGTCCGGACACTACAGGGTGGCGCGCCTTGCGAAAGCGAGGGACGGGTCGGCGAAAGCCGGTTCGGACGGAAAGTGCAGCAGAAAAAATACCGCTTCCTGCCTCGGCAGGGAGTAAGGGTGAAAAGGTGGGGTAAGAGCCCACCGCTCCAAGGGCAACTGAGGAGGCATGGCAAACCCCGCGTAGTGCAAGACAGAACAGGGGAAGGGTTACCCGCCCGCAGTATCCCCGGGTAATAGTCGCATCCTGCTTCGGCAGGATCCGCCCAAGG
>DFWB01000165.1 GCA_002380675.1 Akkermansiaceae bacterium UBA4145 | reverse complement strand
CGTGAATAACACGGTATTCGTGCGCTTTGGAATCGTTCCATTTTTCCACCCTGAACGGAGCCGTCCATCCGGGTTCAATGGCCTTGGTGCGAGCAACTTCGACCCATTCGCCCTCTTTCTTGATCTCCAGACGCACAATCCGGCTGTCGCCCGCAGCGAGGGGATAAAGCTGAGCGGTCAGCTTCAGAATATTGTCATGAACCGTATACAGGGCGAAGCAGATGAGATCCTTTTTCGCAACCTTGGGAACGGAGAGAACAGCCCGTCCCTTTCTCTTTTGATTTTTTTGCTGGGAGACCGCGACACCGGCGATCAGGACGACGAGAGCGGAAATTGTGAGCCATTTAATAAACTTCATCTTAGTGCGTGTTGAATTTCAATCGATCGGTTATCTCGTCATCTTGCTCGGACCGGCCGTCTAGTGGCCATCCGGCCCGGTCCCAGTTTTAGAATCTGCTGATACCGTCTCAAGCTCATCCGATCGACGCCAGACAAGAAAAAGATAAAGGGGAATGACATAATGCGGAGCCCTCAGCACAGCCTCGTGAATAAATTGATCCGCACCCCAGTAATTGAGGCTGAAAGACATTCCCGCCACCGGCCGTGCGATAGCGGTCAATAACCCCCAAATAGCGGCATAAAGGGCGCAGGACCGGCGCGAAACCTTGAGAAAGATTCCAACACACACGACAAAATCGAGTATTCCTGCCCACCAGAGCAGGCTGGTTGCTGTCTCATGCTCCACCCCCAGAATCTCCGTTGTCATCGCCTGAAAAGTTGCCGGCATGGGCCAGAGATTCAGCGCGTAGCACCCGTGACCGATAAAAGTCAGAATCATTGCCACCATGGCAGCCGCGATTGTGACCCGATGCCGCGCTCCCAGACGTAATGCCAGCACCAGCAACACCGGAGCAAGAACCTGACCGCCATGCTCCACCAACATTGGAATCTGGCACTGCGCGCCTATGAAGCGAGCATAAGCAAGAATCCCCAGAAGGGCTCCTCCTCCCAGCAAGCCCATCATCTGGAGATAGGATTTCTTTCGGGCGGTTACGGTGAGTATCGTAGCCGCGAGGTAAAACCAGCTCGTGAAACCAATCCACCGCTGAACGAGTCCATCATTGGCGCCCGTACCAACAAACTCATCCCAGTCAATTCCCATACGCTCTGCCAGTGCGTGACTTGATTCCTGCCACAGCAATACTCCATAGGGGCCTTCCCAGTAGAAATGGACCCACGTCCATCCTGCAAGGCAGAGGAAAGCTCCAACACGCAGGAGAAGCACCAGATGGCTGTCAGCTTTTAACGGTTTCACTATCGTATCTCTCTGAAGATATCTTGGTTCTGACTCTGCTTTATATCTAGATTCTCCGGTATAAAAAAGTAACTACAAGTGATTGTAATCCACCGCTATCGAGATTGTGGGTTTACATTCCCCCGACGCTGAACATGATCCACTGATCATGAAACGTCTGGTTTGCTCCGCCTTTACCCTGATCCTCTCCCTTTCTGTTTCGGTTGCGGCCCCGGTAGGAAAATACCCCTCTCTTCCGAGCAAGGTTCTCTCCAACTATACGCCCAGCAGCGTCGATTCCCATGACTCGGCAACAATGGCGAATCGGGCTAACGCCTTCCTCTCCTCGCTCGACAAGAAACTCCGGGCTCAGGCAGCCCTTTCCTCTGACAGTCCTGAGAAAGCGAAATGGACCAACGTCCCGCCCCGCGGACCTCAGGGAGGAGTTCGACTTGGCGACCTTAATGAAAAGCAATTGAAGAGCGCTTGCGACCTCCTTGCCGCAGTTCTCAGCCCGCAAGGCTATGGGAAAGCCCGTAACATCCCTCTTGCCGATGACCGCCTCCTCCGTAATGGCCAACGTCGTCCCGGCTTCGGAGCGGAGGACTACTGGCTGGCGATCTTTGGCGAGCCATCTCAGGACAAGCCATGGGCTCTCCAGTTTGATGGACATCACATCGCGATCAATCTGGCTTTCCACGGCAAGCGTATGTCGATGTCGCCAACCTTCATTGGAACTCAGCCGCGGGAGTTTCAACTCGCAGGCAAGAAGATTGTGCCTATGGAAAAAGAAGCTCCGACAGGCCTGGCACTTTTCGAGGCGCTTGACGCATCCCAGAAGAAACAGGCTACCATCCGCCCAAAACGGGCCAATCTGGTCGCGGCAGCTGGCAAGGATGGCTTTGTTCCTGATCCCCTGGGATTACCCTGCAAGAACCTCAAGGACAAGCAACGTGCAATTCTGATGAACGTCCTCAAATCGTATGTCGGTGATCTCCCGGGTGCGCATGCCAAATACCGAATGGAGGAACTTCAAGCTGAGATAGACCAGATGAACTTTGCCTGGTGGGGCCCTGGGGAAAAGGGCGGTGACTTTTCCTACCGCATTCAAGGACCCAGCGTGATTGTCGAATACGCTGGTCAGGATCTTGGGGGGGATCCCCACAATCATCTGCATTCAATGTATCGGGATCCGACTAATGAATACGGGGCCCGGCTCGGAAAGAAGGCGAAGAATTAATCTTATCCCTAAAGAGCTCCAGCATACCGGAGAGAAACTCTGGCAGTTCCCGCCTTCTCAGTTCTGAATACCAAGCAGAAAAGTGGATCTCAACGCTTGAGCAGCGCCACCGATACCTTAAAACAAACCTTACCCATGAAAGTTACTATCCTCGGAGGAGGCGGAAGGGTTGGATCCAATGCTGCATTCTGCCTGCAATGTGCCGGAATCGTATCCGAAATCCAGCTTCTCGATGCCAACAGGAAAATGGCGGAGGGCGAAGCACTGGATCTGGTGCATGGAGCATCATCACTTGCAGACCAGCGAATTTATGAGGGCGACTATGACCGGGCCCGGGACTCTGACATCTTTGTCATTACGGCCGGTCTGCGCCGGAAACCTGACGAGAGTCGTCTTGATCTAATTAACCGCAACGTCGGTCTCTTCTCAGAGGTAATCGGAAGCATTAAGGCGGCCGGCATGAAGGATAACGCCATCGTCTTCGTCGTTTCAAACCCTGTCGACATCCTGACTCATCTCGCGGCCAGCTTTCTGGACCTGCCTCCTGGACGAGTGATCGGACTGGGCACAATGCTCGATACTGCTCGTTTTCGCTCCCTGATCGCGTCCGAACTCGACCTCGCTCCAACACAGGTCAGAGCTCTCATCCTTGGCGAGCATGGAGATACCATGCTTCCCTTGTGGTCCTCAGCCACCGTCGGCGGTCTGCCCCTGACGGAAGTGGAGGGATGTGATGCAAATTTTCAGAGGGGAATCTTCGAGCGAACCAAGAAAAGTGGAGCGGAGGTCATCAGCCGCAAAGGTGGTGCCGGCTGGGCAGTTGGAGCAACTATGGCCGAGGTCATTCACTCCATCGCTCTCGATCGAAAGCAGCTCCTGCCAGTTTCTTCACTTCAGAACGGGGCCTATGGACTCAAGGATGTATGCCTCAGTGTCCCCTCCGTGGTGGGTCGGTCAGGGGTTGAGAAGCACCTCGAGCTGAAGCTGTGGCCCAAAGAAGAGCAAGCGCTCAAGGCCTCTGCCAAAGCCCTTCAAACGATGCTCGCTTCCGTGGCTGGCTGACAGTGCAAATGGAATATCACTCCATTTTGGACCGCGGTCACTAATTAGGGCTAGACTGTGCTCAAAATCGGCGGAACCTTCCGACCCGGGTCTCGCTTAAGAGGCTCATGGCTGCGACGGCAAAATAGCCAGCTGACCCGTACTACTCGATATGAAACTCCCTACCATCCTCGCTCTTTTCGCCCTCACGATCACAGCAATAGCCCATCCCGATCACAAGTTGCGTCACTGGGAGCAAGCCAGTCCCGACCCAGATCGAATCATCCTGACGTGGACGGGAAGCACCGCGAACAGCCAATCCGTCACTTGGCGGACCGATACTTCCGTCAAGGAGGCCTCAGCAGAAATCGCGCTTGCCCTCCCGAAGGCGCGGTTCGATGAAGGCGCGAAAAGCTACAAGGCCCGAACCGAGAAGCTCGAACTTGTCGATCCCGCCAAGGTGGTCGTTCACTATCACTCTGTTGAATTCTCGGAGCTGAAACCAGATACCCTCTACGCTTACAGAGTTGGCAGCGGGGATCGCTGGAGTGAGTGGATTCAGTTTCGCACCGCCAAGGCAGAAGTAGCCCCATTCTCCTTCCTCTACTTTGGAGACGCCCAGAATTCCATTTTGTCCTTCTGGTCGCGCATTATCAGGGCGGCCTACAAAAAAGCTCCTCATGCCGCTTTCTCGATCCATGCGGGCGATCTTGTCAATACTGCCCACAAAGACCGGGAATGGGCTGAATGGTTCAAAGCGGGGGGATGGATTCACTCCTCCGTGCCCTCAATACCTGTTTCGGGAAATCATGAATATACCAACCTTAAGGTCGACGGAGTGGATAAGGGTAAGCAGCTTGCCATCCAATGGCGGTCGCAGTTCTCTCTCCCACCTGCAAGTGATCTGCCCGATTCTCTGGCAGAGACCGTATACACTCTCACCTACCAGGGAGCACGGATCATCGCGCTAAACTCCAACCGCGAGATTGAGGCCCAAGCCAAGTGGCTTGAAAAGGTCCTCTCTGAAAACACCAGCAAGTGGACGATCGTGACCATGCACCATCCCATGTTCTCGTCAGGGGCTGGGAGGGACAATTCTAAAAATCGAAAGGTCCTCAAACCTATTATCGACAAATACAAGGTAGATCTCCTCCTGCAGGGCCATGATCACACCTATGCCCGTGGGCACACTCCTGTGCGCATGAGTGATACTGAAAACAACAAGATCAAATCACTTTACGTAAACTCGGTTAGCGGACCAAAGATGTATGATTTCCGTAAGGACGGATGGAATACTTATAAGCCAGACGGAGTCCTCCTCGCGAGAAAGGCGGTTAAGACTCCGTTCTTCCAGGTGATTGATGTTGAGGGTGAGTGGCTGACCTACCGCGCCTTCATGGCCAACGGTCAACTCTACGATGCCGTTCGCCTTCAAAAGCTCGCTGACGGAACCAAGGAGATGCATCCTTGGAAAGACGACCTGGGAAAGGAACGGTAACCTGTAAACACAAAGATGGAGCTAAGACCCTGTGACAAATTCGCCGCAGCTATTACCGGTTCTTCAGATAGCCCCGGGCAAGGAATTCTCCAAGTTGCACGATACCTGCTGTCGAAATGACCAGCATCTTTTCCTGAGGCGGCAGATCAAAGGCCTTCAGGTGAAAGGATGCTGGATCTGAAGCTGCCACCTCATTCACTTTGCCGACCACATCCAGCTTGTTGAGATTCTCCACGTTCGTAGGAGGCTGCTGGCTTACAAACCACCTCAGCCCTGGCTGCTCCAAATCTTTACGGCTTTCCGCAATGATGGCCTTTACTCGGTCTGCCGCATCCTTGCGGTAAGGATAATGAGACATGTCATTCTCGCCCATATGATAAAAGATCCCCTCGACTTCCACTTCATGCCCCTTTGCTGACAATTCCTCGATTGAGTCTTTTACGAACTGGATAAATTTCGGATAAATATGCCGGCTTTTCGCCATGCTCCCTTCCGGAGTCCAGTCAATGATTTGCGAGCCGCTGTGGGTGAATTTGGCAATGGCGATGTTCCCCTCGGTTGCTCCGACAACCGTCCGGGCAAAACTCAACTCCGGACCGAAGGTGTCATAGTATCCGGTTAAGCCAAGCGGCTCCCAACCCTGTGAACGGTGATAGCCTCCGCCTAGGTCATATTTGTAGGCAATCTTGGCGTTATCCTGGGAAAGAGATTCCCCACCCTTGAGATCCCTGAGCTCCTGCCTGAAAGCACGCTCTCCCTCCATGTTCCGATGTCCTGCAAGAATGAAGAGCTTTACCACACTCCCTTTTTTGTAGGGCCATTTTTTCAAAGGGCGGGGTGATCGGACGGTCAGGCCAATCGTGCGCAGGTAGGCAGCGGCATAGTTTTCCCCATGCTGCAGTTGCCCAAGGGTCCCATAGTGGTAGTGCAACCCTACCGGACGGCCAATCTCCGTCCCCACATGTGAAGTGGGCACATACTCCGCCCGAACATCGCTCGACGTGACCTCTCGCTGGCCAAGGCTGATGGCATACATACGGGGCCGAAGATCCATTCCCCAGATCGTCTTAGTGCATAACTCCCCAATGTAGAACTTGAGGTCCGGAGTCCTGAGGTCCCGGCGCCAGCTGGCGAGAAAGCTCTTCAGATTCCGGCCATAGGATTCCATGTAATCTCCGTTAAACATATCGTTCTCACCCTGGTGCCACATAAACCCCTCGAGACGATACTTGATCCCCTTATCGTCTAGCCCGGCCAGAGCCTTCCGGATAGCCTCAAGCGCGAGGGGATACATCTTAAAACCGATAGGATCATCTGGATTCCAATCCCCTCCAAGATGAGTTCCCCCGGCGGCAACCTTGATGATACCAACAGGAGCTTGAATATGTCTGGTTACCTTCCGGGCAAAACTCAGTTCCGGCCCGACCACTTTATTGACAGGATGAAGTGCCACCCATCCCTCTGATCGCCTTTTGTTCTCTCGACCGATACAATAGTTGAACAGGACCTTCTCCTGTGGATTTTCCAGCCCGGCATACGGCGGAAAGCGCTTGATGTCTCCCACTTTAGAATCAGAACCCACCATGTTGGACTGGCCTGCGAAAATGAACACCCGCAGGGTCTCGTGATCCTCATTACCCTGCCCTGATACCGACAGCGCGGACGACCAGAGGAGGAGACAGTAGGCAAGAACGGAGAAACGGAGAGGCCTCATCATTCTTCCCAAGATTCATAGGACAGGCCCCGAGCCAAGGCCTTTAGTAGGAAATCAAACCTTTCAGGGAATTTTGACCCAAGAAAAACAGTGGTGCGCACGAGAGGACTCGAACCTCCACGAGTTATTCACTCACTAGAACCTGAATCTAGCGCGTCTACCAATTCCGCCACGTGCGCCCGGAAATCGGGGCGGCAGAGAAGCACCCACACGTTGAGATTGCAATGTATTTTGCACAATCCCTACTCGCGGTGTCGTTTCGTCATTGCAAACAGCTCTCAAGAGCCAACCATCCCCGAGCCATGAAAAAAATCTCTGCCCTTGTCTTCATCCTCCTTCTGGGAGGAATTTCCTTTCTTCCAGCCGAAGAAAATACGACCGCTTCCTGGTCACACAAAGGCAGCGATATTCAAGTCGACCCAGAGGTCAGATTTGGGTCCCTTAAGAATGGGATGAGGTATGCTATCCGTAAGAATGCCGAACCTCCGGGACGAGTCTCCCTGCGGCTTCACATCGCTGCAGGCTCCCTGCACGAGGCGGACGATCAGCGTGGGGTAGCGCACTTTCTTGAACACATGGTTTTTAACGGAAGCAGGAATTTTCCTGACGTTGAAAACCTCCTTGGCAGAATGCAGCGGCTCGGAATTGCATTTGGTGCTCATGCTAACGCTTACACTTCGTTTGATGAGACCGTTTACATGCTCGATCTTCCCAACCTTGAGGAGGAAACCTTGGAGCTTGGATTTGACGTCATGAGGGACTTCGGTGATGGAGCCCTACTCGAATCCAAGGAAATCGACAAGGAGCGAGGGGTTATCCTCTCCGAGAAGCGTTCACGAGATTCTGTCGAAATGCGACTCATGGAGCAGCAATTTGATTTGCTTCTCCCTGACTCCCTCATCACTGAGCGCTTCCCGATTGGAACCGAAAAGGTCATCAAGGAAGCCAAGCGCGACAGGTTCACCTCTTTTTATAAGGATTACTACATTCCGACCAACATGACATTCATTGCCGTGGGAGATATTGATCCTGAAGTCTACGAGAAACGGATCATCGACCAGTTTTCTTCCATGAGGAACCCTGACAAGCCGGGTCCAGCACCAAAAATGGGGACGGTTCCAGAAGGATTCAAATTCCAGGCGGCAGTCTTCTCCGACAAGGAAGTTAAGAGTGACGACCTCGCCCTTGGCTTTGTGCAGAAGTATGAAAAGAGCCCAGACAGCGTTGCAAACAGGATCAACAAAACTCCCCTCGGAGTAGCAAATTCAATTATCGGGCGTCGGTTCGAGATCCTCGCAAAAAAAGAGGGATCCCCCATTTCGTCCGGAAGTGCAGGACGCTTTGAGTGGTTCAATGCCATCGAATTCGGGTCGATCGACGTAACCGCCGTGGAAGGGCAATGGGCAGCTGCGGTCCCGGTTATGGAACAGGAGCTACGGCGCGCTCTAGAATACGGCTTCACCTCCACCGAATTAGACGAGGTGAAGGCAGAGATAATTAATCGCGCAGAACAAGCCGTGAAAAGAGCCGATACCCGCCAGTCTTCCTCACTCGCCATGGGTCTCGTCAACAGCATCAACAGCGATGTGGTCTTCACGAGTCCTGCAGAGTCATTGCGCATTACAAAATTGGCGGTTGAGGGCTTAACGCTGGAAAAATGCCACGAAGCACTCCGCAATTTCTGGAAAAACAGGGATCTCACGATCACGCTTACCTCAAAAAGCGCACCCGAGGATGGGGCCAGTGTTCTAACGGCCCTCTATAAGGAAAGTCAGGCTGTAAAAGTTGATCCGCCGGAGAAAAAAGCCGAGGTCTCCTTTGCTTATACTGATTTTGGCGATCCTGGAACGGTAACGTCCAGACGCGAGATCAAAGATCTTGGAATCACCCAGTTAATTCTCTCGAACAACGTAAGAATTAATCTCAAGACCACGGACTTCCAGAAAAACTCTATCAGTCTACATGGCCGCTTCGGAAACGGCAAGCTGACCCAGCCCGTCGACAAGCCAAGTCTGGATATGTTTTCGACTGTTCTCCTCAATGCTGGAGGACTCGGGAAGCACAGCAGTGACGACCTCAAAAGAATCTCCGCAGGACGGAATGTGAGTGCCAGCCTTGGAGTCGATGAAGATGCCTTTACCGTCGATGGACGCACAACTCAGGAAGACCTCGAAATGCAGCTCCAGCTTGTTTGCGCAAGGATTACCGACCCTGGATACCGAGAGGAGGCTCTGCGGCAATTTCGTAAGATGCTGCCCATGATGAGCTCGCAGTTGAAATTTACAATCAGTGGGGCAATGGCCGAAATGCAGGAATGGTCGCGCGGAGGTGATGGCCGCTTCGCTAAGCCGGATGCCGAGGTGCTCGCTAAATACACTGCTTCTGACGTCAAAGAATGGGTCAACGAAGAATTCGAAAAAGCGTATCTCGAAATAAGCCTCGTCGGGGATTTCAATGTAGAGAAAGCAATCCCTCTTCTTCTCAAAACAGTGGGTGCACTTCCCGATAGATCCAGCACCAAACCGGCCCTGAGTAAGGAGCGCGAGCTCCAGACTCCCTCTGTGCCGACTACCAAGAAATTCACCTATACCTCTAAAATTCCTCAGGCAGCCTCTGTTGTCGGATGGAAAATTCCACCAGTGCGGGAAGATATCGGGGAGCTTCGTCGCCTGAATGTGCTCGCTGCAATCTTGGATGACCGATTGAGAACCAAGCTTCGAGAGGAACTTGGAGCCACCTACAGCCCACAGGCTCATGCCAGCGCGAGCATGGTTTTTGACTACGGCAACCTGATGGCGATGTCGATCGGCGCACCCGAAGATGTAGAAAAGGTCACGGGACTGATTCACGAAATGGGACTCCAGCTCGGCTCCGAGGGGGTCACCCAGGATGAACTGGACCGGGCGCTGAAACCCATTCTGTCCAATCTGGAAAAAACCCTCAGGGATAATGGTTACTGGCTCAACACCGTCATGGCCCAATCCCAATCCGAGCCCTACCGACTCGACTGGGCGCGTGAAAGAGATACGGACTATGCCTCTATCAACCTTGAAGAGATCAACGCTCTGGCGAAAAAGCATCTGGCAAAGGCCAATGCGGCCCAGATAGCCATTCTTCCCGAAAAGGCTCCTGAGAAGTAGACGCTGTCTGTCCTGAATCCTAGAGATTCTTGTCTGTCACTGCCCCCTCACTGGCCGAGGTGACAGAGGACGCATATTTCGCCAATACTCCTCGGCGATAGTGGGGCTCGGGACGGGTCCACTCCGCTCTTCGTTTTTCCATTTCCCCTTCATCGAGATCCACCGTGATCTGGTTGGCGACCGCATCAATCGTAATCTGATCGCCCTCCACGAGAAGACCTATTGGCCCACCCTCATATGCCTCCGGAGTAATATGACCAACTACAAATCCATGACTGCCTCCGGAGAACCGTCCGTCGGTAATCAGAGCGACACTGTCCCCAAGACCCCTGCCCATGACAGCCGCAGTGGGCCCAAGCATTTCCCGCATTCCCGGTCCTCCCTTGGGTCCCTCACGGCGAATAACGATCACATCCCCAGCAACAATATCCCCATCAAGGATAGCTTTCATCGCACCTTCCTCAGAATCAAAAACCCGGGCACGCCCGACGAAGGCTTGCCCTTCCTTCCCTGAAATCTTGGCCACCGCTCCCCCGGGAGCAATATTCCCGTAGAGAATTCGGAGATGACTGTCGGCCTTGATAGGGTTATCTAGTGGCCGGATAATCACTTGGTCATCAGGATACTCGAGATCTGAATTGGCCAAGTTCTCGGCCATCGTCCGACCGGTTACGGTAAGGCAATCGCCATGCAGCAATCCTCCCTTGAGAAGCATCTTCATCAAGGGGACCGTACCTCCAATATCCACAAGCGGAGCCATCTCAAATTTACCGCTTGGTTTGAGATCGGCTACAACTGGCACCCTTTTCCCAATCTCGGTAAAATCATCAATACTTAATTCTACCTCGGCTGCATGAGCCATCGCAAGCAAGTGTAAAACCGCATTGGTAGAACCACCCAGCGCGATGACAAGGGTGATTGCATTCTCGAAGGCTTTCCGGGTCATGATGTGACGCGGAGTAATCCCCTTCTCCAGCATCATAAGCACAGCCGCACCCGCATCGAAACAATCCCTCATCTTGTCTTCTCCCACAGCGGTCTGGGCCGAGCTGTTGGGAAGACTCATTCCTAATGCCTCAATCGCACTTGCCATCGTGTTTGCCGTATACATTCCACCGCACGAACCTTCTCCAGGGATGGCACTCTCCTCAACAGCTTGCAGATCTGCATCCGAATACTCGCCGCTGGCGTGTTTCCCCACTGCTTCAAAAACTGAAACGATGTCGAGCGACTTCTCTTCCCCCTGAACTACTGAGCATCCCGGAAGGATGGTTCCCCCATAGACGAAAATGGAAGGCCGATTTAAGCGCGCCATTCCAATGATACAGCCCGGCATGTTCTTATCGCAGCCCCCAATCGTGATCACTCCGTCCATTCCCTCACAACCAACCACGGTTTCAATCGAGTCTGCGATAACCTCCCTGCTGACGAGGGAATACTTCATTCCTTCAGTCCCCATGGAAATACCATCTGAAATCGTGATGGTGTTAAATATCACCGCTTTCCCACCAGCCGCGTCTATGCCTTTTGCCGATTCGCGTGAAAGACGATCAATATGCATGTTGCATGGAGTCACCTGACTCCAGGTGGAGGCCACTCCAACGAGAGGCTTACTAAAGTCCTCTCTTTTAAAGCCAACCGGATATAGCATCGCACGGCTGGGTGCCCTGTCTGGGCCGTCCAGTACCTTTGAAGAATACTGTCGTCTCTGGTCGTCGCTCACAGGCGGGACTCTTTCAGGCCTCCCACCGGCGTCAAGCGAGGAGGCACACAAGCGGGAAAAACCCATCGGCTTTCATCCGGGACGCCATAGGCAGGTCGTGGCCGCTCACAGCGCTCGGTTTCGCAATTCCACACGACTTTCTAGGCCAAAAACGGCCCGCAACAGTCCGTGAAGCAGGAAGAACCGTCCTGTCCTTGCCTTTCCGAGCCGTCTGGCATAAGTCCACCGCAATCCAATGGCCAGTCACCGTGTCCTTGTCGCGGACCCCATCAGTGAACATGGGGTCGCCCTCTTGAACGACCACCCCGACATTTCTGCCGACTTTATCCCTGATCTCGGTTCCCAGCCCGACAAGCTGATGGAAATTATCGGGGACTACGATGCACTTATCGTCCGGTCCCAAACCAAGCCGAATGCTGAGGTCATCGCTCGCGGCTCCCGGCTCCAGGCCATCGGCCGCGCAGGAGTCGGTGTGGATAACATCGATCGGGAAGCAGCAAGCGCTCATGGGGTCATCGTCATGAATACCCCAACTGGCAACACCGTATCCACGGCCGAACATGCCTTTGCCCTCATGCTTGCCACTGCCCGCAATATTGCCCCAGCACACGCTGGTGTCCTTGCCGGGGATTTCAAGAATTCCCGAAAGGCATTTTCCGGTATTGAAATGAACGGTAAGCGTCTTGCTGTAATCGGAATGGGGCGGATTGGGAGCGAGTTTGTAAAAAGGGCGCAGGGGTTCAACATGAAGGTTGTCGCTTTTGACCCCTTCCTGACGCAGGCGAGAGCCGATGAACTGAAGATCGAACTGGCAGATTCGCCGGATGCAGTCCTCGACGGAGCTGATGTCGTTACACTCCATGTGCCTCTAACCGATGACACCCGACACATCATTAATGCCGAGCGCCTGGCCCTGATGAACAAGGGTGGACTGATTGTAAATTGCGCACGGGGCGGGCTCATCGATGAGAACGCACTCAAGGCTGCGATCGATACAGGCCACATTGCCGGTTGCGCTCTGGACGTCTACGAGAACGAACCTCCATCTACAGATCACCCCCTGTTTGCCTGCGAAAAGCACGTCGCATTTACCCCACACCTTGGAGCCTCTACAGCGGAAGCCCAGGAAAACGTTGGAATCCAGGTTGCTGAACAGATCAGGGACTTTCTGACAACTGGGGAGATACGGAATGCCATCAATATGCCATCCCTCGATGCCGCCGCC
>DFWB01000122.1 GCA_002380675.1 Akkermansiaceae bacterium UBA4145 | reverse complement strand
GGGAGCAGGTTTGATTTTTTCACTAGGCGCCGGGAAGGGGGGATCCTCTATATTTACGCAAAGGGTTGAAAATAAGCGTCATGCTGGGCTCTCCCGTATCAAGAATCGGCTTTTCATGGGACGAGGAGTCGGCAACCCTGCTCTATGGGGAGATCCTATTCGCCCTCTCCACAAAACCAATGAATTCATGAAGAACGCCTCACAATCTGCAGTGTCGACCTGCCCGAAAATAATCGCGACCGTGGCCGCAGTATTACTCTCTCTGGTCACAGCTGCTTCCGGCGCACCACCCTGGGGCACTCCCCAGATGCAACCTGGTATTGCGATAGTTACCTGTATTGGCCCTAAGAAAGATGCTTTTGGCAACCCGCTCCCTGCGAACGTGGCCTACTCCTTAGGCTTAATGGACATCCGCAATCCCGACCCGCTCAATTACGGAATGCGTGGCTTTTCTGCACCTCTGTGGACAGCGGTGACCAGTAACGGAACACCGAGTCTCGAGTGTCATCACGAGCCATCATGGACCGCCGAAAATCTGGGGATGCTTTTCGGTACTGAGATTGATTCTGACGGCGACATGTATGTGTCCGCGGGAGGGCTGTATCCTAATCAGGCCCCGAGTTACGAATTCCATCGCCAATACGGCGTTCTCGGTGGCGGTGCCACCGATCTTTCGGCAGCTGGGACTATTTACAAAATTGATCGTAACACCGGAGTGCCCACCGTGTTTTCGGTGCTTCCTCAGCAGGCCGTGGATCTGGGGGATGGATTCATCTCAGGCCCTGGCGTTGGCAATATCGCCTACGACTCTGATTTTGATCAGTTCTTTGCGACTAATATGGAGGACGGTATGATCTATCGTATTCCTGCTGGTGGTGGCCCGCCGTCTGGCACACCCTTCGATCCCCTCACGCCCGATTCGGGTGACCCCGGAATGCCTCCCGTGAATGAACGCCTCTGGGGGATCTCAGTCCACAATAAGCAGGTCTATTACGCCGTTTGGAATACGGGCTACGCTGGTGACGAGGGGAAGATCCGTCGCGTTGACCTCGACGCAACGGGTGCAATTATCCCCAGTACGGACACTGAGATCCTTACGGTTCCCGGAGAAACTCCGGGGGCTCCTAATTGGTTTGCAATCCACATCCCGGTGGCCGACATCGAGATCTCAGCCGACGGCCAGAGGATGATCCTCGCTCAACGAGGTCAGAGGGACTGGGGAGGGGGCTTCATTGCCAGCGCAAATCACGCCGGTAGGGTGTTCGTTGCACAATGGGATACTTCCGTTAGCAGCTGGGTCATCACGAATACCCTCCAGTCTGGCAACAGCTGGGGCCGGGGTGAGACCTATGGCGGCGCGGACTTCGGGATGGAGGGAGGTGTTCAAGAGGAGCTCATCTGGTGCTCCAGTGCTGACACCGCAACCGACCAAGGTCCCCACGGACTTCAGGGCGTAAGAGTGACCGACTTTCCGTTAGTTTCTGCGATTGTCGACTATAGCTATCGAGTTCCCTACGATCCTGATTACACGACGGGTGGTCCGGACTATAAGGGCGTCGGCGGCGACATCGACATCATGCAGGATCCTCAGGATGTTCGTTGTGTTGAAATTGAAGTGAGGGATATCGAATGCCCTGAGGAAGAGGGTGCACCCTTCAGTGTCGACGTGACCTTAACTAATCTGTCAGGACGGGTCGTTAAATATCTGTGGTTCACCCCTTGCCCCGCTGATGAACTCCCAGGGGGCGCTATCACCGGCACACCAAACCCGGATGATATCATCGAGATTCCTGGGGCTGGAATCCCAGACGGAGGCACCTACACCCAGAACATTACCCTGCCGACTTCTACCAGCGGGGAGAAGTTCTGTCTGCGTCTGACCATGCTTGATTCTACCGGGGAGGAGTGCTGTACAGAGAAATTCTGCTTCGACCTCCCCAATTGTGATTGCCTTGAGGTGATCGATCAGTCTGTCACTTGCGAGCCTCAGCCCAATGGTCTGATCAAATACACCATTGAGCTCACCGTCCTCAACCTGACCAATTTCAATGGCAGTGCCGGATTCGACTTCGCTCACGCGACTTTCCTCCCTCCCTCCGGATTCGTCGATGCTTCGGTCGAGCCCTCTCCGAATCCCATTCCACCCGGTGGCATCGGCACCGTGGAAGCCTGCTACATCGGGCTACCAGGTGCACTCTGTGTCAATTTCGCCGTTCATGACTCTGACCTCGTCGAGTGCTGCTCGCAGGAGATCTGTATCGAACTGCCAGACTGTGCGGGGGAGCCAGAGCTTCCCGACAACTGCAAGCTCGACGATCTGGTGCCCTGCCGCCCCAATGCAGATGGAGGAGGGCTGATAGCAACGGCCAGTTACACGATCTGCAACAACTCCACTGTTCCTCGCACCTATACTTGGTCTGCTGCCTCCATTCCTGACCCCGCTTGCCCGGTGACTTTGCCTCCTTCTGCCTTCAGCCCTGCAAGTGGGACGATCGGTCCGGTCCCTCCCGGTGGGTGCGTCACCATACCCATCCAGATCAACTGCGAAGGGCTTGAACCGGGCTTCTGTGCGGCCTACCAGGTCTGTGCGGTCATTAACCCCGACCTCGAACCCATTTGCTGCACGGGCAAGATCTTTGCGCCTGAAGAGGGGGCGGTTGTTATTGGTGGAGACCCAATTGAGCCCGTGGCAGTTCCCGTGGGTGGCAGCGCAACTACCGAGCTGTTTCTCGAGAACACCAGTAACCAGCTGGTCACTGCCGACTTCGTGATCTCGGATACAGCGGGAATCCTGGGGGTCAGAGAGAATCTTGCGGATGCCGTCGCTAGTAACGCCTACCGCATTTCGGTCTCCCTTGACCCCGGCGAGGTCCATCCGGTTAATGTGCTGCTCACGCGCTTCGATGACGGGACTAACTCTCCCGACTTCACCTCTCTGCAAATCCACCGTCTCTACGGGGGTGATCGAGTGATCAGCTCAGAGCGTTTGTTCAGTGTCTCGGTTCGTCTTAGTCGCGAAGGGGAAGTGCCCTTTGGGATTCGACGGATCGCGCTGCTTGCCCAACCAGAACCCCTCCTGGAGCTCACGATTGCAACCCGGCTTGGTCGGACCTATCGCGTCAGGGAGTCGATCGATCT
>DFWB01000264.1 GCA_002380675.1 Akkermansiaceae bacterium UBA4145 | reverse complement strand
GACCCCGCGATTGCCGGATCAGCTCGCCAGTTCGAAATCTGCCCCTGTCCTTCACCCTCGACATCTCCAACCGCATAGCCTTGTGGATATTCCGCTACAACCTTGAGAAGCCTCCCTAGTTCTCCATCCTGAACCATCCTCCGGGCCTCTTTCACCATCGGATATCCCGTGTAGTTATGAGTCAGGCAAAAGACCTTGCCGCTTGAATGCACAAGCTTCTGCAGATCCTTGGCATCCTCAAGATTACTCGAAAGGGGCTTGTCACATACGACATTGAACCCCGCCTCCAGGAAGGTTTTCGCAACAGCGACGTGAAGGTGATTCTGCACCACGATCGTGACAAAATCGATCGGGTCTTCCCGAGCCGCTTCTTTCTCTGCCATCTCCTCGTAAGATCCGTAGACCCTATCCGGTGACAGGAAAAAATCCTCTCCGCTGAGTTTTGATTTCTCGGGATCAGAGGAGAACGCCCCCGCGACCAGTTCAATCTTCCCATCCAGATTGGCGGCCATGCGATGTACCGCGCCGATGAACGCACCACGTCCACCGCCAACCATTCCCATTCGAAGTTTTCTATTAAGTGCCATTTTACGTGTCCTGTTACTTGTGGTATTCTGGAAAGAGAAGCCTCGCTAGAGGGCCTAAAGCGCTACCGGAGCTCCAGTCTCCGCAGACTGGTAGAGCGCGTCGATGATCTGCATGAGCTTCAGTGCTTCCTGCGGAGTATTAAGAGGAGCTGCCGCACCCTCGATGGTTTCCACGAAATTAGCTGCCGAAGCGATCCGCCCCATGTCCTCACATGGTTCCGTTTCGATCTTCTGATTGACCGACTTCCCCTCTTCCTGAGTGTAAAGCTCACAGGTATCGATCGCGGTGTCGTCCAAGCCGTCGCTACCAAAGAGACGCTCGACCTTGCCACCCGCGCTGCTTCCTTGGAAGACAACGGACACGACTTCTCTTTCTATCATCTCGGCCCACGAGTTCCGTAAGCTGAGAACCTGTCCACTCTTGAAGGTCACGAACCCATGAGCGGCGGCCTCCACATCAGTTTTTCCATCCGCATTGTCTGGAATCCCCCACGGTCCCTTGAAGGCCTTGTCCGTAATAAAGTCGTCGAAAGTCTGGCCGAGGACATGAGCCGGCTCCGGGTATCCCATGAAATAAAGAGCGAGATCGATCATGTGGAGCAGGTCGATAACAGGGCCGCCACCGGACAGCTCCTTTGTTGTAAACCAGCCTCCGAATCCTGGTATTCCTGTCCGCCGGATCCACTGCGCCTGTGCCGAGTTAATTCGCCCTACAGTTCCATCTGCTATGTGCTTCATCATAGCTTGGGATTCCGGACGGGCACGGTTGTTAAAATTGAACATCAGGACCTTGCCGGACTTTTCAGCCGCGGCAATCATCTCTTCAACCTCTCCCGCATTGAGAGCTGGAGGTTTTTCGCAGAACACGTGTTTGCCTGCCTCCAGAGCCTGAATAGCCAGCGGAGCATGGAACTTGTTCGGAACGATAATGCTTACCGCGTCAATATCCGAATCGAGAAGCTCTTCGGTATTTCCAAACACCTGTGAAACGTTCCACTCGTCCGCAGAAGCCTGCGCAGCCTCCTTATTTACATCAGCAATTGCGACCAACTCACCACCACCCTGCCGGAAGCCGGGCGCATGATACTGGAGCATTCCACCCGCTCCGATGACTCCCACTTTTGTTGCCATGATTTCGCTCTGTTCGGTGTTACTGATTTTCCTTGTCAAAAGCCGAATCGAAAATCACGTCACTGGGCGCAAAATCAAGATCCTTGGTGAAGGCACAGCTCTCGGCTGCACCATGGAATCGGTCCATCCTCCCATCTTCCCACTCGACGGACAACGGTCCTGCATAGGCAATGTCATTTAGAGCCACCATGATTTCCTCAAAATCTGTATCGCCCCGGCCCACCGAGCGAAAATCCCAGAAACGGCGTGCGTCCGTAAAGTCAGTATGGCCACCGAAGACGCCCACGCTTCCATCTCCATGCCCCCACCACGCGTCCTTCATATGGACATGAAAGATCCTGTCAGGGAAGTCACGGATGAACTTAACATAGTCAACTCCCTGATAGCCAAGGTGGCTGGGGTCATAATTAAATCCAAATCTCGAATGCCCCCCAACGGCCTCAACGGCCCGTGCTGCGGATGCGATGTCAAAGGCGATTTCCGTTGGGTGAACTTCTAGTCCGAAATCGACATTAACTGCGTCGAACTCATCCAGAATCGGCTTCCAGCGAGCTGAAAAATCATCAAAGCCCTTCTGGTAATACTCCTGACTTGTCGGCGGAAAGGCATAAATAGAGTGCCAGATACTGGACCCGGTAAATCCATTGACCATTGCTCTCCCGGATCCCACTGGCTTATCGGCCATGAAAGACGCTCCTGCATCTATGAATTTGCGACAAGCCTTGCCTGTATCAATCATCTCCTGTGCGGCCCGTTGTCTTACCCCCTCAGGATCGCCGTCGCCCCAAACCTCAGGGGAGAGAATCGATTGGTGCCGTTCATCGATCAGGTCACAAACTGCTTGTCCGACCAAGTGATTCGAAATCGCGTAGCACACCATGTCGTTTTTCTCGAGCAGCTCCCACCGCCCTTCGACGTAGCCATCCTCGTTGAGGGCCCGCTGAACGTCAAAGTGATCGCCCCAACAGGCAAGTTCGACTCCGTCATAGCCCATGTCCTTTACCTTAGGCAGAAGATCGGAGAGAGAGAGATCGGCCCACTGGCCGGTGAAGAGTGTTACTGGTCGTGCCATTGTTCTGGTTAGTTACGTAGTGCCCTCAGTCCTTAAGGAGCGGAAACGCTTCGTGCAAGGCTGAGACCCATTTTTGCTCCAATTCCTCGTAGATTTTCCCCGTTCCCTCCCTTGGCTGCACGGTTGAACCACTATCAGGCTGGCAAAAAGCCGCTTCAAGGGAGTCCACGGAAATTCCACACACAGCGTTGGCAGCCCTCATGGCAGCTCCAAGAGCCGCCGAACCGGGCACGCTCAGCCGGGAGACCGGAACGCCGAAGACATCCGCTACCGTCTGGGCAATTCCCGTATTTTTCGACGCTCCACCGGTAAGATAAATGGTCTCTGGAGAGACTCCAAGCCACCTCGAGGAGACCTTCATGTTCAGAAATTGTCCCTCGAGAAGAGCCCGCACAACCGCAGCCGGCTCCCTCTCCCCCTTCGGCCATCCAAAATATACCGCCTCAGAGGACGTTACCCTGGGTGTAATTTCTGATCCGAAGAAAGGGAGCATGCCGCGTCCCAGGTTGCCTACCGGCGTCTGTTCCAGTCCCTCTCGATCAAAATCTGACCAGCTCAGCCCCAGTCTATCCTTCACCCTCTCCCGGGCAAGTGACCCGTTCAAAAAGCATATGAGGCTCATAAAGCCTCCCATTGGATTGCCGAACACATGCCCGAAGCCATTTGGGTCCGTCCGAGGCTCCGGCATCGCAGCAAAAAGAGTGTCACTCGTGCCGAGGCTGATAACCACCTTTCCAGGCTTTGAGGCTCCCATCCCAACAAGACTGCAGGGGTTATCTCCCGAGAAGAGGACGACTTTGCAATTCGGATTCATTCCATGGTTCTCCACAAAGAACTGGCTGACATTACCCACCACCGTTGCGGATGGCTCCGGGGAGGGAAGCTTTGCCCGCAAACCCGGAGCAGTCGCTTCCAGCAACTCGTCATCCCAGCCTCCCGAAGCTAGATTGAGAAGGTTCATCCCCGCGCCGTCTCCATGATCAATCCCAACACTTTTACCCGCAACGACTGACGCCATGAAGGAGCTCACAAGGTGGACTACCCCCGTCAACTCCCAGCCGTCATAACTCGTCTTCGCAAATCGACGGATTTGTGGTCCTGTGAAGCGCTCGATCGCAATGGATCCACTCCGACTGCACACTTCCGTATCACCCCCAAGCGCCCGGGTGATTTCACCGCACTCCACGGTTGTAGAACTATCCATCCAGATGGGCGCTGTCTGCCTCGTAAGATGGGAAAGAATCTGCCCCTTGAGTGTCTCCCGTGGATCCAGATTGCCGACTGTGTCGACAAAACCCTCGTCGAGATAGACACTTCCATGCTGCTGGCCTGAGCCGGAGACCGCGACGATGTCCGACATCTCTACGGAACTTTGCGCCAGGCGGGAGAACACCAGCTCCAGGGCATCCAGCCACATCATTGGGTCACTATGGACTTCCCCGTTTTCCCCACCCGGGATGAAGCCCGAGGGCTGACCATAGTCCGGCAGGTCAACACCGAAACTGACTGACTCCTCATGGATGATCGAATCCGAATCTGTATCAAGAACGACGGCAGAAACGCTCTGCGTGGAAGAGTCTAAACCAAGGACTAAGGGCATGATTTTACGCGTTGATAGGAACGAAGACTTTCATAGCAGGACAGCCTTACACTGCGAGATTTTACCCAAACCGAAAACCCTCAATCTTGGCTTTTCGTGGAAATTCCCCCAAATCAGGCACTCGGTCACCCCTATCTCAGGCAGGTTGGCACGGCAGATGCTTTGAATGACTCTCCGTGTGTCTAGTAGTGGCGCGGTGGCCTCCCTGGATTTTTGGGTTTTTCTTGCGAGGGTCATCCGCGCCACTCGGCACTCACGGTTCGGCTATGAAGAGAAACCTTCCAGGCCGCCTTCTCTCGTACCCGCGCCGAAGCCAATCAGGCGAATAATTGGCATGCCTCATGCTCCAGCACTCTGCCGTGTAGCTAGTAGTGGCGCGGAAGATCGGCCGGTGATCTTGGGTTTCCGGACAGGTCATCCGCGCCACTCAAGATGCTGACCAAAACCTGCCAAACCCCGTAAGACCTAAATGTAATCGTTAAGAAGGTTTTCAAGCATTTCCTGGCGGCCACTCTCGAGGACCGGCGCTTCTATGCCCAGTGCGTAGGCGTCTAACGACTCAAGGCTGGTTTGCCCCGTCTCAATCTCTGCCCCTACTCCTGAATCGAAAGATTGATAACGAGCCCGGACAAACTCATCGAATCGGCCATCCGCGATGATCCTGCCGGCAATCTTAAGTCCCCGGGCAAAGGCATCCATTCCTCCCACATGAGCATGGAAAAGATCGTCCGGGAGATGCGACTCTCTCCGCCTCTTGGCATCAAAGTTCAGGCCCCCCGTTGTGAAGCCCGCACCATCGTTCATTTTCAGAACCCTGAGCATGATATTTGCGCACTGGTAAATATTCGTCGGGAACTGATCTGTATCCCACCCGATCAGCTGATCCCCACGATTTGCATCGATTGACCCAAGGGCTCCTGCAGCAGAAGCAACGTCCAGTTCATGCTCCATCGTGTGTCCTGCCAGCTCCGCATGATTGGTCTCAATGTTGAGCTTGAGGTGATCCATCAGGTCATACTCCCTGAGAAAGTTAAGACAGGCCGCCGCATCAGAGTCATATTGATGAGTGGAGGGCTCGCGGGGTTTCGGCTCAATGTAGAACTGTCCGGTAAATCCGATCTTCTTGGCATGATCTACTGCCATGTGCAGCAGCCGGGCAAGATGGTCGAGTTCGCGCTTCATGTCCGTATTGATCAAAGAGGCGTAACCCTCTCTGCCTCCCCAGAATACGTATCCTTCGCCACCCAGAGCGTGGGTCGCCTCAAGCGCATGCTTTACCTGGCTTGCGGCATAGGAAAACACATCGGCACTAGGCGAGGTAGCCGCTCCCTGAGCATAACGCGGATGCGCAAAAAGACAGGCAGTTCCCCAGAGCAGTTTCTTCCCACTGCTGTCCTGAGCCCGCTTCAATTCTTCAGTGACCCGCTCAAGATTTGAATGCGTCTCGGACCAACTGGAGCCTTCGGGAGAAACATCCCGATCGTGAAAGCAGTAGAAATCAATCTGGCTCTTCTCCAGAAACTCAAAAAAGACCGGCACCCTTGCGAGCGCATTGTCGAGGGACTCACTCCCATCATCCCATGGCATGTGAGCTGTACCCGCTCCAAACGGATCTCCCAGTGGATTGCGCATACAATGCCAGTAAGCAGCACCGAAACGCAGATGATCCTTCATGCTCTTACCGGCAACGAGTTCGTCCGGGTTGTAGTGCCGGAAAGCGAGCGGGTTGTCCGAGTCCGGACCTTCAAATTCAATCTTGGAGACGTCGGGGAAGTGGTCTGACATGATATT
>DFWB01000217.1 GCA_002380675.1 Akkermansiaceae bacterium UBA4145 | reverse complement strand
CGGAAGCTGGGAACGTTCATCGACTCCTGATCTGTCGCAAGATACGGCAGGGTGTGGCAACTGCCACAGACACTGGTATTCAGATTCTTCCGGTCTCGGGCTCCCGTGACGTGAAACCGCTCAAATCCCGTCAGGGCTTTTTCGGAAAGCCGGTCACTGTAAGCCCGCCCTCTGGTCGGCATATGGGAAAGGTTGAGAAGGAACACCGCCATGGCGTCCCTCTCTCTGGCGGTCAGATACCCCGGTTTTTCCTCGTCGTTCGTCACCTCGCTACCGTGTGCGAACATCGTCGTAGCCATCGAGCCATCAATCACGTGGCGGACTGCGCTTTCCGGCTTGTTAATATCTGCGTTCGGAGGGAGATGCTTTCGCGAGGCCGCGTTTCGTCCGCCGTAGGGATCACCGGGAACTCCGTCCCAGTGATATGGAGCGGTCCCTCGAAGACCGCGCAAGGTTTGTGAAAGGCGAGGCTCGATCTGATCCGCACCCACAAGATGCGGCGTATCAAGAACCCAGAGAAGGTGGTCGGTATGACCGTCCGCATGACAACTCGCGCAGGAGAACGTCCCATTCGAAGAGGCCCGCGCCGTGTTAAAGGCCATCCGCCCCTCCTTGTAAACGGGTGGTGTTGGATCATGGAGCTCGATGGTCTGCTCTAACTGTAGCGCCGAGTTCCCCGCAATCGCCACCTTTGACACACTGTTTGAGACCGCGTTCATCACCCATGCCCTAACTGGCTTGCCACTGGCGTCTTCTTCCAGCGCGACGCCCCTGGGAACCGAGCCCACCTTGGCTTTGGCTACGACTTCGCCCGTTTTGACAGAAAGAGCAAGGAGCACATCACTGCCGGCACTGGTCAGAAAGAGAACATCTCCGTCACGGCTCGCTTTCACTGCGAATGGCGTCGCCACCGCTTCTTTACGATTCGGCTGTCGAGGGGGCAGAGGATTGAGCTGGAAAAAATCGACCTCGCCCGCAGCCGACACTTTGCTTACCCGATTCAGATAGGGCCTGTTATCCAGCTCCTTTAACCCGTGCTTCTCGGTTCCAGCCTTTCCGTTAATGTGGTTTCGTGCGTCGGTGTTAGCGACGTAGATATTCCCGGAAGCGTCAACTGTCAGGCCGAACAAGGACGTTCCCAGTGTGTCCACTGTAGACACCAGCTTATCTGTCTGCGTGTCGAAGATGAAGAGGTCCTTATCTGGAATTTTTGGCTGTTTTACCACATCCACTGTAAACCCCACCGAATCGAAGGAGCTGGCCAGCTTCCTTGCATCGAAAGTAACCAGCTTCCCATCCAGATCCTCAGGCTTTCCACCAGAGAGCTGGGTCTGATTATTGGACTCAAAGGGGATGACGTAGAGCCTTCCGCCACGGACTTCTATCGCCCGCGGTTCTTGGGCCGGAATCTCAAGGTGACTGAGGACCTTACGGGAAGCCACGTCTACAACCGCAATTCGATTGGTCGACGAGAGCGCTACATAGGCTTTGGCGTTATTCGCGAAAGCGATTCCCACTGGCTCATCAAACCGGGTCGATTTCCTGTTCAGGTCGATATCCTGGATGGTCGCAACGATCGAAAGATAGGTTGGACTGTCCGAATTATTGTCGATGACGCTCACCGAATCTGAAAGGTGATTACTCACCCAGATTTCATTTCCGTCGGGCCTCACCTTTACCGAAACCGGATCAATTCCCGTCGGAATCCGAGCGACGACCTGCGCGCTCGAAGCATCAACGACATCGAGGGTATCTGCAGGCGTGTTCACCACGAATACCTGCCCCGCATGTACGGCAATAGGATCAGAATGAGGGCTAAGAAGGGTCGGATGTCCTGGAGTCGGAGCAGGCTTACTCGCCCCGGCAAGGCCTCCCCCCAGTAAAGCCGCGACCATACAGAGCATGCTCACTCCTTTCACCGGAGAAAAGAGCCCAAGCCCTGCACGCTTCATCATCATCTTCTTCATGACTAAGTAGCCGGCTCTAGTTCGATTCAGGAGATGTGCCCCCTGCAGCTGCGCCACCAGCCCCTCCCTGATCACCTGCATTGACGCCCGACCACGCCTGACCAGTCGCCTCCTGCCAGACGTTCGGCGGTAGATCAATCGAAACGAAGGATTGAGCCGCTGCTTGTGGATCCTGGCGATGGAATTGTCGGAACGCCCGCATCAGGGCACCTTCCCGGACGCGAGGCTCGGAAATTTCATTGGCCCACTCAACCGCCAGAGAGCCATCTGAGTGCGCAAATGCGGCAGTAAAGCCATTCAGCGCCATATTTCTCTCGTGAGAGGTATCCATGGCCATGATCGACTCGATCGCTCCCTCAGGATTCTGGGACGCCCAAGCCGCATACGCCGCACTCCAGGCACTCGAACGCAAGGGTCCGTCCGGAAGCTCCGTAGCCCATTCCAGAGTCTCCGCCATCCCACCGTCACGTGCGATTTCACGGGTAAGGGTATCCATGGGCCGCCAGTCAAAATTATTCAGATCTGTAGTTTCAAAGATAAAATCCGTTGCAACCATCACATCATTATCGACCAGCCCTTCAAGAAGGCGCCTCTCCACCCGGGACGCCACCTCGGGCTCGAGCCCTGAGAACACTTCGATGGCCGCCTGTGGATCCACGCTCGCCAAGCCCGGGATCATATTGCCCAGAAAACCCTCGAAATAATGGTCTGGGATTTCATCAAGATGGGCAATGGCTGTGGCAGGATCATTCGCCCCCCAGGAATAGTCAAAGAGCTGCCATAACTTACCGTCCACCCCAGCCTGGGCCATTGCCCCTCTCATCATGAAAGCCTGCTCCCGATTGAAGGTCGAGGACTGCATCTCCTCCAGAATCCGGTCGAATGCTCTTCGGCGGTCCACCGCTTTTGAACCCTTCACAGCCTGCGCTATGAGGGATGTGATTTCCTTTTTGCCCAGCGGCCCCCTCTCGTTCATCGCAGCTGAGGCATCCCGCGCAAGAAGGCGCTGAGCAGCCTGCCGATTCCTGGACCGCATCAACCCGGTCATGCTTTTCGCCTGACCAGCCAATGGCACCAGGTCCGCGGGCTTTGTAGGTTTCACACCGGGAAGAGGCACATACACATGTGCTTCGCTATCTGCTACCTCTCCGGAACTATTTGTCCGCTCTATGGAGTTCGGAATCCTTACTGTTCGGAAATCCTTGTCCTGACCATTGTCCGCCAGCTGCGCTCCCAGTATGAGCGCACCAGTCGTGACGACAGCCCATAGCAGATGGGCGATCACAGATTTCCTGGGAAGCCATGGCAACTTCATCGCCGCCTCCTGTCCCTTGAACTCATGATCGATTCCTGTACATCAGCCGACAGGCCCGATTCACTGAGCCACTCCGTCAAACCTTGACCACCTTTTCGCCTCCACGAGCGAGCTACCTCGATCATGACTTCCTGACGCTGTTCTGGAGCAGCAATAGACTCTGCCCAGCTCATCGCGGCCGTGGGATCTTCCCAGACAACATGAGTGCTATATCCCGCCACTGCGGCATCCCGCATCGGTGAAGCCGGCATGTCCTGAAGGTATTCTCCTGCAGCAGTTGGATCCCTGCGCGCCCATGAATTCAAACTCCCCCTCATCCCAACCTGACGATTTTCACCTTCCGGGAGGTTACTGGCCCAATTCAAGGCAGCCTCGGGATCTCGTCCAGCCCAGTTCGCTCCCACTTCCCAAAAGACTCTCTCCATTCCAGGCTCACTCACAAATCCCTCAGCCCACTGGGCAGTGCCGGCAGGATCTCGCCCCGCAAAGTGATCTGCCACCCGACCGAGGGCCTCATTACGCATTCTTCCCTCCGGAAGTCCGTCTGCCCATGTGGACGCTTCCAGTGGATTCTCCGCAGCCCGGAGCACCTCTCCCGTGACGATATGCATGTGCCCCGGGTGGGCTTGACCACTGGAAACCATTCTCTCAACGAATTCAGCTGCCTGCCTTGGATCCGTATCAGCCAGTCCTTCGACAATCCCCGAGACGAGGTGATGGCGCAACCCATTGATCTCAAGTTTCCGGTCCTTGAGAAGGGGGTCAAAACGGGAATCATTTTCCATATCTAGCCCCTCGATCCACGCCATCGCGTCTCCTGGATTGACCCCCGCCCACCCCGCGAGAGCTGGCTTCATGTCATCCTCTTCCGTGTCGATCCCGAACATGATCGCGTCCACTCCGGCCACCGCCCCCCACGCGTAGTGAAATTCCTGGAACTCAGCACTTCGGTGATCCTGTCCCTCGATCTCTTCCCTGATCAGCAGAGCATTTTCAGCCGTTAAACCCTGTAGCAATTTGGAGAATGCCAAACGCTTCGCTACCGGATCAGAGGAGCCTCGGAAGGTCTCCCCCAGATTTGTGATCTCACTCTCACTGAGAACTACTTTTTGCGACAGGATGCTCGAAATACCCTCCTTCGCTCCTGCCCCAAGACCCACGCCAGCCATCTCGCCTCTCTTAATCCGGGAACCATCTCTCTCATCTTCCAACCCCGATTTGGAACCCGCTCGCTCTCCGTTCCGGGGAATGGAGACGCGCCCTTTTTCTGATGACGAGGGCAGGACAAAGTAACCGACGCCGAAGGCCGCCGTCGCTGCGATGCCCCAGATAAGGTGTAACCTCATAGTTTTAATCCCCATGTCTATCGATTAATTCCACGGATGTCACCTCCAGACCAGCATCTTCGCGCACCGTTTGAATCCAGATCCATCCGAGTTCCTGTCCGATCGTAGACGCCGGAAACCGCGTTTTCATCCTGGGAATATCTCCCAGATCAAGTTCGACCTCAAATCTGCCTCAACGCCCTCTCCTACTTCGATATATCGTGAAAGATTATACTTTCCAGAGGGGACTCCCCGCGCCCGGCGGGTCCACAAACGGACGAATT
>DFWB01000323.1 GCA_002380675.1 Akkermansiaceae bacterium UBA4145 | reverse complement strand
CCAATTTTAGCGCTGAACTTCACTTCGCCATGATCAGATGATGATCCTCTCATTGCCATGGAGCAATGATCCTGAATTAATCAGGAGTCGATGAGGCTTTTTTCATGTGTAGTCATCTTTCTCGGCGGTTTGCTGACCTCCTGGGGGAAGGTAGAATACGATAGAGAGGTCCTGCCGATTCTGACTGCAAAGTGCCTTGCCTGCCACGGCCCGGACGCGTCGCAACAAAAGGCGGACTTGCGACTCGATGATCCCGGGGAGGCCTACAGGGAGCGTGATGGATTGCGTGTAATCGTTCCGGGAGATCCGGATGAGAGTGAGCTGGTTCATCGGATTTTTTCAAAGGATGAGGACGAGGTTATGCCTCCGCCGGGGGAGGGAGCGGCATTGACTGATGCCGAGAAAGAGATTCTTAAGAAGTGGATCAGTGAGGGGGCTGAGTATGAGCGTCACTGGGCCTTCCGGTCACCGGTTAAGAGCAGGCTCTCGGATCTGAAGGAGGGCAAGGAAAAGGTGATCGATGTCTTCGTACAGGAGAGGCTTTCCCGGGCTGGATTCCAACTGCAGGAGGAAGCCCCGAGGGAGGAACTTATCCGGCGCGTATCGATCGATCTCACAGGACTTCCGCCCAGTATCGAGGAGGTGGACGCCTTTGTTGCTGACCAGTCGCAGGAAGCATACAGCAAGGTTGTGGATCGTCTGCTGAGTTCTCCCCGTTATGGGGAGCGCATGGCAGCCTGGTGGTTGGATGGTGCGCGGTATGGGGACAGCCACGGCTATGATAATGATCTCGAGAATGCTCAGTGGCCGTGGCGGAACTGGATTATCGAATCCTTCAACGCTAACCAGCCCTACGACCAGTTTGTAACCTGGCAGCTGGCGGGAGATCTTATTCCAGATGCCAGCGATGACCAGATCGTGGCCACCGGATTCAACCGGAATCATCGAATCCAGACCGAAGGCGGAGCAATCGAAGAGGAGTGGCGTACGGAGTACGTCATGGACCGGGTGGAAACCATGGGGTCGGTGTTTCTTGGGTTGACGCTGAGTTGTGCCCGCTGCCACGACCACAAATATGACCCTATCAGTCAGAAGGAATTCTATCAGCTTTTCGCAATGTTCGATGGACTGAACGAAAAAGGGTTTATCAATAATCTAAGAGGCAGTGCCGAACCTCGTCATCGTTACCGGAAGAGCGATTTTGAAGCAGCGGTGAAGAAGCTTGAAACGGACATCCCGGACGCGAAGGTCCGGAGTGGCAGGGTAAAGGAGCTGGAGGCAGCGCATCCGCACGTCATGGTGATGCGCGATGAAGTGGATCGGAAGGCGTTTATTCTCAAGAGGGGGCAGTATGATGACAAGGGTGAGGAAGTGGATCCTGGGTTGCCGGAGGCGTTCTCTCCGGTCCCGGAGGGAGAGAGCCTGACCCGTCTCGATCTGGCGAGGTGGCTGGTTGATGGAGAGCACCCCTTGACATCACGGGTCTTTGTGAACCGGATCTGGGAACAGTTCTTTGGGACCGGTATCGTCAAAAGTTCCGAAAATCTGGGACGACAAAGTGACTGGCCGAGTCACCCTCAACTCCTTGACTGGATTGCAGTGGACTTTGTGGAGTCCGGCTGGGACGTCAAGGGGCTCATCAGAGCAATAGTCATGAGTCGCTCCTATCGCCAAAGTTCTATCATTGATGAAGAGAGGCTTCAGCGTGATCCGGAGAATCGCTTGCTGAGTCGGGGGCCGAGAACAAGGTTGCAGGCTGAGATGTTGCGCGATCAGGCTCTCTTTCTTTCAGGTCTGCTAGTAGAGCGGGTCGGAGGTCCGAGTTGGTGGGTGTATCAGCCGGCTGGACTCTGGCTGGAAGTAGAGAAACGAGGAACCTTCGTGCAGGATCATGGAGAGAAGCTCTATAGGCGTAGTCTTTACTCTCGTATTCGGAGGACAGTGGCCCCGCCCAGTATGCTTCTCTTTGACATGCCCAGTAGGGAGATGTGTTCCGTGAAGAGAACCTTGACCAACACTCCCTTACAGGCCCTCGCCCTCTTGAACGAGGTGACCTATGTTGAGGCCGCTAAGAAATTCGCGGAGCGTATGATGACAAAGGGAGGCACGCCGGGGGAGAGAATCGCATGGGGGTTTCGCTGTGCCACTTCTAGGGTGGCTGAGAAAGGGGAGCTGGAGATTCTGGTGAAGGGATATGAGCGGCGGGTGGAGCGCTATCGCAGGGATGGCAAGGCTGCCGAGGATTTGCTGGGGCAGGGAGAATCCAAGGTCGCGGATTACCTTCCCAAACCGGAGATGGCGGCTCTGACAACGGTGGCTAATGTCATCCTGAACCTCGATGAAGTAATTAACAGATGAAGGCGAGAGCTGAAGATAGGGGTTCCTCCGGGGCCGAGGGAGGTGGGCGAGGTGGGAGTTCGAGGCTCCTGGGACGACGCTCCTTCCTCCAGAACTCAGGGCATGGATTAGGGACGTTGGCTCTGGGGTCCCTCCTTTTGGACAAGGAAGGAAGGGCTGCCACGGTGATACCGGAAAATGCGAAGGTGCGGCGGGTGATCTCTCTT